>JAFKJZ010000498.1 GCA_017305815.1 Hyphomicrobiales bacterium | reverse complement strand
GCCGAGGATTTCGAGAACTCCAAGGCGCGGCTGCCGATCAGCCTCGGCAAGACGATCGGCGGCGAGCCCGTCGTCGTCGTCCTCTCACGCATGCCGCACCTGCTCGTCGCCGGCACCACCGGCTCGGGCAAGTCGGTCGCGATCAACACCATGATCCTGTCCCTGCTCTACCGGCACCGCCCGGAAGAGTGCCGGCTGATCATGATCGATCCGAAGATGCTCGAGCTCTCGGTCTATGAGGGCATCCCGCATCTGCTCACCCCTGTTGTCACCGATCCGAAGAAGGCCGTCACCGCCCTGAAGTGGGCCGTGCGCGAGATGGAGGAGCGCTATCGCAAGATGTCGCGCCTCGGCGTCCGCAACATCGACGGCTTCAATGCCCGCGTCGCCGAAGCACGCGAGAAGGGCGAGGTGATCACGCGTCAGGTCGCGACCGGCTTCGACCGCACCACCGGCGAGATGATGCAGGAAGAGGAGGTCATGGACCTCTCCAACCTGCCCTACATCGTCGTCATCATCGACGAGATGGCCGATCTGATGATGGTGGCCGGCAAGGACATCGAAAGCGCCGTGCAGCGGCTCGCCCAGATGGCCCGCGCTGCCGGCATCCATCTGGTCATGGCGACGCAGCGCCCGTCGGTCGACGTCATCACCGGCACGATCAAGGCGAACTTCCCGACCCGCATCTCCTTCCAGGTCACGTCGAAGATCGACAGCCGCACCATTCTCGGCGAGATGGGCGCGGAGCAGCTGCTCGGCCAGGGCGACATGCTCTACATGGCCGGCGGCGGCCGCATCCAGCGCGTGCATGGCCCGTTCGTCTCGGATCTCGAGGTCGAGCATGTCGTGGCGCATCTGAAGCGCCAGGGCCGGCCGGAATATCTCGACGCCGTCACCGCCGGCGACGAGGAAGAGACCGAGGCAGCCGCCGCGCCGGCCGAGGACGACGTCGCCGTGTTCGACAAGAGCACGATGGGCGAGGAGGGAGGCGGCGACGCCTACGAGCAGGCCGTGGCGGTGGTGCTGCGCGACCGCAAGGCATCGACCTCCTACATCCAGCGCCGCCTGCAGGTCGGTTACAACCGCGCCGCCTCGATCATGGAGCGGATGGAGCAGGAAGGCATCGTCGGCCCGGCCAACCACGCCGGCAAGCGCGAGATCTTCATGGAGCGCTAGAGCGTTTTCGAGCGAAGTGGGCACCGGTTCGCGTTAAGAAAACGCGACCAAACAAAGAGCTAGAGCCTTTCCGTGAAGCACGGAAAAGCTCTAGCGCTTCGTCCGGGCGAGGCGCCGCGCTTCGCCCGGACCGGTCGACACGAAAAAGGCCAGGGCCTTTCGCCGGTACGGCGGGATGCCCTGGCCTTCTTTTTTTTGCTTCGCCTTTTGCGATCGCGCGGCGTCAGAGGCCCATGGCGCGATGCATGGCGCGGGCGAGATGCGCGTCCATCGCCGCGACGGCGGTGTCGGGATCCTGCGCCTCGAGCGCGGCCAGCACGGCGAGATGCTCCTGCATCGTCTGCACGATGGCGAGCGAGGACAGCATGTACATGTTGTCGAGCCGGATGACGCCGATCTGCTCCATCATATGCGCATGGGCCGAAATCATCAGCGGGTTGCGCGTGCTCTCCAGCAGCGCCCGGTGAAAGGCCTGGTCGACCTCGGCCGAGCGCGCGATCAGGGCCGATTCGACCGTGCCACCACGCGCGAGTTCGATGATCGCCTCGTGCCGCGCCCGCCAGTCGGCCAATTCGCTCATCGTCGCCCGCTCGGCGAAGCGGCGCACCGCCTCCCCCTCCAGCACGCGGCGCATCTGGAAGCAGTCCTTCAGATGGCTCATGTCCGGCTTGACGATGCGGATGCCCGAGCGCGGCAGGACCGTGAGGAAGCCCTCCTTCTCGAGCAATTGCATCGCCTCGCGCAGCGCGCCCGTCTGCACCTCGAGCAGCTCCGCCAGCTCGCCCTGCGAGACGGTCGCGCCGATCGGAATCCGGCGCGAGAACAGCGCCTCCTTGAAGCGCTGATAGGCGATCTGGCTGAGCTTGGTCGGGGCTTCGGCGATCTGGGCCATGGTGACGAAAGTCCTCCTCGCCAGCCCTATAGCACATTCTTCATATATGAAACAGCAAGCCTGTTGCTATCAGATGGTCGATATGAATAATCAGATGCGGAATTTGGTTGCGGGAGAGGCGGCCAAACTCGCCCATATGTCGACACTGGGAGGAAACCAATGGTCGCCAACATCACCCGCCGCAGCCTGATGGCCGGCAGCGCCGCGCTCGTTGCCGGCGCAGCGCTGGCGCCGATGCGCGCCCTCGCCGCCAGCAACATCAACTACTGGCACCATTTCACCAGCCAGGCCGAGTTCGCCGGCCTGCAGGCGGTGATGGAGGCGTTCGCCAAGGCGAAGCCGGACATCACGGTCACCCAGGAAAACATCCCGAACCCGGAATTCATGGCGAAGTTCACCGCCGCCGTAGTCTCCGGCAGCCGCCCCGACACGACGATGGTGACGGCCGAGCGCCTCGCCGACATGCTGGCGATGGAAGGCCTCGTCGACATCACCGCCCGCGTCGACGGCTGGAGCGAAAAGGCCCACTTCCCGGAGGACCGCTGGAAGGGCATCTCGCGCGAAGGCAAGATCTACGGCGTACCCGCCTTCGCCTTCGTCGACTGGGGCTATTACCGCTCCGACTGGTTCGAGGAGGCCGGCATCGCCGGTCCGCCGACCACCTATGCCGAGTTCGTCGACATCGCGAAGAAGCTGACCGACCCGGCCAAGGGCCGCTTCGGCTTCGGCATGCGCGGCGGCGCCGGCGGCCAGAAATACGTGCTCGACATGATGGAATCCTTCGGCGCGCCGGTCGTCGACGCGGAGGGCAATATCGGCCTCGACCGCGACAAGGCGATCGAGGCGGTCAAGTTCTATGCCGGCCTTTTCACCACCGAGAAGGTCGTGCCGCCGAGCGCGCCGGGCGACGGCTACCGCCAGATCATGGAAGCCTTCCGCACCGGCCAGACGGCGATGGTCTGGCACCACACCGGCTCGTTCCAGGAGATTTCGGCCGCCCTCAAGCCGGGCGTCGAGTTCAAGACCTTCGCGATTCCCGCCGGCCCGGCCGCGCGCGTCGCCCGCCTCGCCTATCTCTACAATGCGCTGATGAAGGAAGAGAACGCCGACGCTTCCTGGGACTGGATCAGCTATTGGGGCCAGTCCGAGCCGGCCATCGCCTTCCTGGAAAAGACGGGCTACTTCCCCGCCAATGCCGCCGTGGTCAAGGACGAGCGCATCACCTCGAACCCGCTCTATGCGCCGGCCGTCGAGACGCTTTCGTTCGGCCGCCTGCCGGCCAATTTCGTC
The DNA here is from genome assembly GCA_017305815.1 of Hyphomicrobiales bacterium. Classification (GTDB taxonomy): domain Bacteria; phylum Pseudomonadota; class Alphaproteobacteria; order Rhizobiales; family Kaistiaceae; genus Kaistia; species Kaistia nematophila. Next base: position 3,629 of record JAFKJZ010000498.1, on the reverse strand, counting down.
GGCATCGCCGGCTGGTCGGAGCATACCGTGCTCGCCGCCTTCCAGAAGGTGCTGATCGGCCAGATGACGGCCGAGGACGCCGTCGACGAGATGATCGCCGGGCTCGAAGAGACCAAGTAGCCCCGTGCATCAAGGCATCGTCTTCACCTCTCCCTGAGGGAGAGGTCGACGGCGTAGCCGGCGGGTGAGGGTTTACGGCCTCTCCGGATGGTTCCCTAACCCCTCACCCGGCTCTGCGAGCCGACCTCTCCCTCTGGGAGAGGTAAGGCGACGCCCCCCCTCGACCGTTCCTGAAACGCCATCCCTACCGCTCATCGCAATCCGTCAAGGCGTGCCGATCACGCCGGGAGCCTTTCGTGAAGATCACCGATATCCGTGCCTACATCGTCGAGGACGATCACCCGCAATATCCGTTCCGCTGGCGCGAGGGCCTCGCCGGCTCGGGCGACGGCACGCCGCTCGACCAGCGCCCGAAATCGGCGATCCTGCGCATGGATACCGACGAGGGCATCACCGGCGCGATCAAGATCGGCGACGGCGAGGCGATCGCCAGCCTGACGCGCCGGCGGCTGAAGTCGCTGATCGGCGAGAACCCGCTGATGACCGAGCGGCTCTGGACCAGGATCTGGGAGATCGACCGGATCGAGGAACTGCACATGCGCCATCTCGGTCTGATCGACCAGCTCGCCTGGGACATCAAGGCCAAGAAGGCGGGCCTGCCGCTCTACCAGCTGCTCGGCGGCAATTCGAACCGCATCCAGGCCTATGCCTCGACCGTCACCTGGAACACGATGGAAGAGTATGAGCGCTACATCAAGGAATGCGTGGATGTCGGCTTCACCGCCTTCAAGCTGCATGCCTGGGGCGATGCCAAGCAGGATGCCAAGCTCAGCCACAATCTGCGCAAATGGACCGGCGACAGCGCGGCGCTGATGTTCGACGGCTCGGCCGGCTGGGATTTCGTCACCTCGCTCTGGTTCGGCCGCCAGCTCGAGGATGCCGGCTTCCTCTGGTACGAGGAGCCGATGCGCGAATTCGACCTGCGCAGTTATGTGAAGCTGACCGAGCAGCTGGAGATCCCGGTGCTCGCGGCCGAGACCTCGGATGGCTGTCACTGGAACGCCGCCACCTGGATCGACATGGGCGCGCTCGACATGATGCGCACCTCTTCCTTCTACAAGGGCGGCATCACCGGCGCGATGAAGGTGGCGCATCTGGCGGAATCGCACGGCATGCGCGCCCAGGTGCACGGCATGGGCGTCGCCAACGCGCATATCTGCGGCGCCATCCCCAACAACGACTTCTACGAGCAGCTCGTGATGTCGAGCGAGCAGATCGCCGGCCTCGCCACCATGGCGGAGCTGCCGGTCGTCGACGGCTACATCACCGTACCGGAGACGCCAGGCCTCGGCTTCGAGCCGGACTGGGGCCATCTAGAGCGCACCGCGCTCGCAATCGTCTGAGGAGAAGCGGATGGCCGAACGCATGTCAGCCCTTTCCGAGCCGTCACCCTCGATCTGGCGGCGGCTCGATCCGGCGGCGGCGCTCGGCCGTCTCTCCGAAAGCCGCTACTGGATGTATCTGCTGCTGGTCCCCAGCGCGATCCTGATCCTGGCGGTGGTGCTCTATCCGACCGTCTACGGCTTCCAGCTCAGCTTCCGCCAGATGCGGCTGAACCGGCCCGATCTCGGCACCGGCTTCGTCGGCTTCAAGCACTACATCGCCATGTGGTCCGACAAGGTGTTCTGGCTGTCGCTGCGCAACACCGCCGTCTGGGTCACCTTCGCCGTGGTGATCGAGTTCGGGCTCGGCCTCGTCGCCGCGCTGGCGCTCAACCGCAACCTGCCCGGCACCAAGCTGATAGGCGTGCTGATCCTTTTGCCCTACTTCCTGCCCAACGTCGTCGCCGGCCACATGTGGGCGCTGCTGCTCGATCCGCGCCTCGGCGTCATCAACGACATCCTCGTTCGCCTCGGCTTCCTGGAGAGCTACAAGGCCTGGTTCGCCGATCCCTCGACCGCGCTCGGCGCCGCCATCCTCGTCGAGGCCTGGCACGGCTTCCCCTTCTTCGCGCTGCTACTGCTCGCGGGCCTCAAGGGCGTTCCGGACGACCTCTACAAGGCGGCCTCTGTCGACGGCGCCGGCCCGATCCGCCAGCTGCGGCTGATCACGCTGCCCATGCTGCGCTCGGTCATCGCCGCCGCCGTCATCCTCCGCGTCATCGGCCTGGTCAATTCGCCGGATCTCCTGCTGATCCTGACCGGCGGCGGCCCCGGCCAGTCGACCCAGGTGCTGTCGCTCTATGCGTTCCAGAAGGCCTACAAGGACTTCAACTTCGGCTATGCCGGCGCGCTTTCCGTCGTGATGTTCGTGCTGCTCATGCTGTTCGCCTGGGCCTATGTGCGCGTCTCCAAGGTGAACCAGGACTGAGGAACGAGCCATGATCACGACAAGCCGCCGCGCCCGTCTCGCCTGGAACATCGCCACCTATGCGGTGCTCATCACGCTGACGATCTTCTGCATCTTCCCGCTTCTGTGGACCTTCCTGACCTCGCTCAAATACGAAGCCGACATCGTCACCCAGACGATCCAGTACATCCCGACCCGGATCACCTTCGACAATTACGTCGCGATCTGGACCCAGTCCGGCTTCCCGACGCTGGTGTTCAATTCCTTCGTCGTCACGGCGACCACGGTGGGGCTCTGCCTGATCACCGGCACGCTCGCCGCCTATTCCTTCTCGCGCTTCCACTATCGCGGCCGAAGCGCGCTGATGCTGGGCTATCTGGTCATCCGCATGTTCCCGGCCGTGCTGATGATCATCCCGCTCTTCATCCTGATGCGCGGCGTCGGCCTGCTCGACAGCCGGCTCGGCCTCGCGCTTGCCTATACGAGCTTCCTGCTGCCGCTGTTCGTCTGGATGCTGAAGGGCTTCTTCGACGCGGCGCCGAAGGAGCTCGAAAGCGCCGCCCGCATCGACGGCTGCACGCGGCTCGGCGCCATGGTCCGCATCGTGCTGCCGCTCGCCCGCAATGGCCTCGTCGCCACCTCCGTCTTCGTCGCCATCGCGGCGTGGAACGAGTTCCTGTTCGCGCTGATGCTCACCACCAGCCAGGGCTCGCGCACCTGGCCGGTCGGCCTGCAGCTGATGGTCGGCGAATTCCAGCTGCCCTGGGGCGTGCTCGCCGCCGGCGGCATCATCAGCATCATCCCCGTCATGATCCTGTTCGCCATCGTGCAGCGGACCATGGTCCACGGAATCACCGCCGGCGCGGTCAAGGGTTGAGGACGAAACCATGTCGACACTGACGCTGAACGGCGTACGCAAGAGCTTCGGCGCCCTCGATGTGCTGCAGAGCATCGACCTGAAGCTGGAGGACGGCGAGTTCCTCGTCCTGCTCGGCCCCTCGGGCTGCGGCAAGTCCACCCTTCTGAACATCATCGCCGGGCTCGAGACGCCGACCGCAGGCGACATCCGGATCGGCGACAAAAGGGTCAACGACGTCCACCCGAAGAACCGCAACATCGCCATGGTGTTCCAGTCCTACGCGCTCTACCCGACCATGCCGGTCGAGCGGAACATCGGCTTCGGCCTGGAGATGCGCGGCGTGGAGACCGACACGCGCAAG
>JAFKJZ010000497.1 GCA_017305815.1 Hyphomicrobiales bacterium | reverse complement strand
GGGTGGCTCTCCCGTTGCGGGCACGCTCCCAACCGTCTATACGACGGTCGCGCGGTGTTTTCGGACCCGCCTGCTGGGGCGTCGCCAAGCGGTAAGGCAGCGGTTTTTGGTACCGCCATTCGGAGGTTCGAATCCTCCCGCCCCAGCCACTTTCTTCAAAAAGCCCAAGAATCCGCGATTTTGCCGACCGGCCGCGCGCCGTATCGGCCGCTTACTGGCGCCGTGCCGCGCCGGCGTCGTTGCGCTGGTCGAGCAGTTTTACCAGCAGCTCGACGCGGGACGAGACTTCCAGCTTCTGGTAGGCGCGCTTGCGGTGGGTCTTGATCGTCTCGGTGCCGACCTGGAGCATGGTCGCGATTTCGCGCTCGCCGACGCCGGCCAGCAGCAGCCGCATCACTTCCATCTCGCGCGACGAGAGATTGTTGCTGCCGAGCTGCTTCAGCGCGGCGTGGATCGGGTCGTCGCGGGTCTGCAGGTGCAGCGTGCGGTTTTCCCAATGGCGCTGGCAGATCGCCATCAGCGAAGCCTGGATCGGCTCGATGGTGGAAAGATCCTGCGAGCTGAAGCCACGATTGCCCGTGCGATAGAGCGCCACCTGCACCGTGTCGCGGTCGGAGACGCGCAGCGCGATGTCCAGTTCCTTCAGCCGCTTCGGCCAGCCGGCCGTCAGGTAGCCGATCTCCTCGCCGGTATCGATCTCCAGGATCTCGGTCGCCGTCGACGGCTTGTCGAGCACCGGGATCTGCGCCAGCGTCTCCATCAGGTAGAAGCCGCTCTGGATCTTGCGCCGGTGCAGCTGGAAGAACGGGCTGTGCTGGAAGGTGTGCTTGGCGTAGGCGTCGAGCACGTCGCTGCCGATCCGCTGCGGCGACGAGGTCGAACTGACCTCGATGAGCTGGTCGTCGTGATAGAGCGAGATCATGGCGAGGTCGAAGGAGATCAGCTCGCTCAACGTCTCGGTCAGGTGGCGATCGAAGTCCGGCTGCTGCGAGGCGAGGATCAGCCGCGCCAGGGCATCGTCCGACCGCCGCGCCGAAAGGGTGCTGCCCGTCGGCGGCGCCGCCAGCGGCGAAATCGGTTTGAGGTTGGACGAGGACATTCTTTCCACCTTGCCTTCGAACTCGGCCCCGCAGGGATTCAGCCGATCGGGAGGCCTTCGTCAATCGGAATCGCCGCGTCGGGTGCTCAGCCGGCGCAGGGGCGGGGCATGAACCGGCCTGCCCATGCGGCAGGTCCGTGTCCCCCCGCCGGAGGATATTTGTGCCCCAATCGGTCTGGTATTGAAGCCGCTCTGAAAATGAACCGGGAGGATTCAATGAACGCCAAGACCCTGCTCGCATCGGTATTCGTCATCGCCAGCGCCGGCATCGCCCAGGCCGCCGATCCGATCATCGTCGCGACGAACATCGCCAACGTCCCGTTCGAGTTCCAGGACGGCAGCGGCACGCTGATGGGCTTCGAAGTCGATATCATGCGCCTGGTCGGCGAGAAGCTCGGCCGCCCGGTCGAGTTCCAGGAAATCCCGTTCCAGAGCCTGTTCGCCGCCGTGCAGTCGAGCCGCTCGGATGTTGCCATCGGCTCGATCACCATCACGCCGAAACGGCTCGAATCGGTCGCCTTCACCCAGCCCGTCTTCGACGCGGACCAGTGCCTGACCGTCGGCGCCAAGAGCGGCATCGAGGGCGTCGAGGGCATGTCCGGCAAGGCGCTCGCCGTCATCACCGGCACCACCGGCGAGATCTGGGCGACCGACAGCGAAGGCAAGCTGAAGTTCGGCTCGATCGCGCGCTACGAGGGCAACCAGGATCCGATGATGGACATCGCGACCGGCCGCATCGACGGCTTCGTCCATGATTGTCCGATCGACGCCTACTACATCAAGGACAAGCCGCAGTTCAAAATCGTCGCCACCATCCCGACGAACGAGCAGTTCGGCCTGATGCTGCCGAAGAACAGCCCCTTGCTCGATGACGTCAACAAGGTCATCACCGAGCTCAAGGAAGGCGGCCAGATGGCCGAGCTGCATCAAAAGTGGTTCGGCATGGCGCCGGCCAAGGATTCCAGCACCGTGAAGGTCCTGCCGGTCCCGGCGCTCTGAACCCTTCCCCCATCCCAATGAAGTCCGGCCTGCCCGATCGGCGGGCCGGACCCGTATCCGAGGGGGTCGCATGGACCTGATCACGACGTTCTTCAACATCGACGTGCTGCGGCAGGCGGCGCCGCTGCTCCTGCAGGGCTTCTGGCTGACAATCCTGCTCGGCCTCACCAGCCTCGTCATCTCGCTGTCGCTCGGCCTCTTCGTGGTGCTGATCCGGCTCTATGCGCCGAAGCCGGTCCGCTTTCTGGCGATCGCCTACATCGATCTCTTCCGCGCGCTGCCGCTGCTGGTCCTGCTGATCCTCGTCTATTACGCGCTGCCCTTCGTCGGCATCCGCCTTTCCTCGTTCTGGGCCGCGACCACGGCGCTGTCGCTGGTCGCTTCCGCCTACATGGCCGAGACGTTCCGCGCCGGCATCGAGGCGGTGCCGAAGGGCCAGTTCGAGGCGGCCCAGACGCTCGGCTTCAGCTGGCCGCGCATGATGGCCGACATCATCCTGCCGCAGGCGATGCGCCTCGTCGTGCCGCCGACCACCGGCGTGTCGATCGGCCTGATCAAGGACACCGCGCTCGCCTCGGTCGTCGCCATGCCCGACCTGCTCAAGCAGGCGACGCAGACCCAGGCCTTCTATGCCAATCCGTCGCCGCTCGTGGGCGCCGCCCTTCTGTACCTGATCCTGCTGCTGCCGCTGGTCCGTCTCGTCAGCGTGCTTGAAGCCCGCCAGAAGCGTTCGCGCTGATGGTCGTCCGCAATCCAGGAGCAAACGCCATGAGCCAGACCCCGGCCGCGATTTCGGGCACCGATCCCATCATCACGATGCGCAAGGTGGAGAAGCACTACCAGAACTTCCACGCGCTGCGGGACGTCAACCTCGACGTCCGCCGCGGCGAGGTCATCGCCATCATCGGGCCGTCCGGCTCGGGCAAGTCGACTCTGATCCGCTGCATCAACCGGCTGGAGACGATCTCGTCCGGCGAGATCGTCGTCGACGGCGCCCGGGTCGAGGCCGGCAAGAACCTCGCCCGCGTGCGGGCCGAGGTCGGCATGGTGTTCCAGCAGTTCAACCTGTTCCCGCATATGAGCGTGCTGCGCAACGTCGCGATCGCGCCGATCCGGGTGCGCGGCATCGCCAAAGCGGAAGCCGAGCAGCGGGCGCGGCAATTGCTGGAGCGCGTCGGCCTCGCCGCGCATGTCGACAAATATCCCGACCAGCTTTCCGGCGGCCAGCAGCAGCGCGTCGCCATCGCCCGCGCGCTCGCCATGGAGCCGCTGGTGCTGCTTTTCGACGAGCCGACCTCGGCGCTCGACCCGGAAATGGTCGGCGAGGTGCTCGACGTGATGCAGAGTCTGGCCGCCACCGGCGTCACCATGCTGGTGGTGACGCACGAAATGGGCTTCGCTCGTCGCGTGGCCGACCGAGTCGTTTTCATGGAGGCCGGCCAGATCATCGAGCAGGGCGCCCCGAATGACCTTTTCGACCATCCGCAAACCGACCGCGCCCGCGCTTTCCTCAGCGCGATCATGCACGGTGACTGAGCCTGACCGCCTCCCTTACGAAAGCTCCGCAAGATGATTGATACCGCCGTTGAAGCGCGGCCCGCCGTCCGCGCGCTCTCCAGCTCGCTGATCCGCGAGGTCGCCAACGCCGCGATGGGCAAGGCCGACGTGCTGCCCTTCTGGTTCGGCGAATCCGACCGGGCGACCGCGCAGTTCATCCGCGACGCGGCGGCGGCGTCGCTGGCCGGTGGCGAGACCTTCTACTCGCAGAACCTTGGCCGTCCCTATCTGCGCGAGGCGATCTCCGCCTACCTGACCGACCTGCATGGCCGCTCCATCCCGGTCGAGCGGATCGTCGCCACCGGTTCGGGCATGACCGGCCTGCAGATCGCCAACCAGCTCGTGCTGTCGCCCGGCGACCGCGTGGTGGTGGTGACGCCGCTCTGGCCCAATATCAGCGAGGTGCCGCTGATCCTCGGCGCCAAGGTCGACCGCGTGTCGCTCTCGGTCGAGAACGGCCGCTGGACGCTCGACGTCGACAAGCTGATCGCGGCGCTGACGCCCGATACGCGCATGGTCATCATCAACTCGCCGAACAACCCGACCGGCTGGATGATCGACGATGAAAGCATCGCGGCGATCCTCGCCCATTGCCGCAAGCACGGCATCTGGGTGCTGGCGGACGACGTCTATGAGCGGCTGGTCTATGACCCGGCGCCGCGCTCTGCCCCGTCCTTCCTGCGCCACTACCAGGAGGGCGACCGGATCATCTCGGTCAACTCCTTCTCCAAGGCCTGGTCGATGACCGGCTGGCGCGCCGGCTGGGTGGTCCTGCCCGAGACGCTCGCCCGCGATGCGACCAAGCTCGTCGAATATAATTTCTCCTGCATCTTCGAGCCGACGCAGCGCGCCGCCGCCGCCGCCATCCAGCATGGCGAGGAGGAGGTGGCACGGATGCGCGCGCAGATGGTGAGCACGCGCGAATTCCTCGTTGACGGGCTGCGCAAGCTGAACCGCGTCAGCGTCCCCGACGCCGGCGGCGCGATGTACGCCTTCCTGAAGATCGAGGGCTACGACGACTCGCTGGAGCTGGCGCAGCGCCTGGTGCGCGAGACCGGCCTCGGCCTCGCGCCCGGCCGCGCGTTCGGCCCGGAAGGCGAGGGCTGGCTGCGCTGGTGCCACGCCACCTCCGAGGCAAAGCTCGCCGAAGGCCTCGGCCGCCTGAGCGACTTCCTGCGCAAATAAGCCTGCCGCAGCACTTCTACCGATCGAAGCCGGCCTCCCTCAGGGCCGGCTTTCTGCTTTTAGAGCTTCGCCGATCGCCGCCTTGAGCACGGTGAAGACGCGTTCGTCCTGGCATTGCGAGACGTTGAAGCGGAGGTAACTCCCGGCCGACTGGGCGACGCTGAAGGCATTGCCGGGCGCCAGCACGATCTTCTGCGACAGCGCCGCCCGGGCGACCGCCGACGCCTCGATGCCATCGGGCAGCCGGCACCACAGGAACATGCCGGCCTGCGGCTCGATCCACGGCACAAGGCCGAGATCGCGCAGCTTGGCGCCGACCTCCAGCCGGGTGCGCGAAAGCCGCAGGCGCAGCGCTTCGAGATGCTTGCGATAGCCGCCGTCGCGCAGCACGGCGAGCGTCACCTCGGCGTTGAGGCGGCCGGCGCCGAAGGTGGTGGCGATCTTCAGATCGACCAGCCCGTCGATCCAGTCGGGGCGGGCGGCGATGAAGCCGCAGCGCGCCGAGGCGGAGAGCGTCTTGGAGAAGCTGCCGATCTGGACGACGCGCTGCAATCCGTCGAAGGCGGCGAGCCGCGGCGCCGGCTGGCCCTCGAAATCGGCGAAGATGTCGTCCTCGACGATGGTGAGCGCGAACTGGTCGGCGAGCTTCAGCACGCGATGCGCGGTGACGGGCGAGAGCGTCGCGCCGGTCGGATTGTGGATCGCCGAATTGGTGATGTAGAGCCGCGGCCGCCGATCGGCGCAGACTTTCGCGAAGGCGTCGAGGTCGGGGCCGTTCGGCGTATAGGGAACGCTCACCATGGTGACGCGATGCGCCCGCAGCAGGGCCTGGAAATTGAAATAGCAGGGGTCGTCGACCAGCACGACATCGCCGGGCTCAACCAGGAAGCGGCAGATCAGGTCGATGCTCTGCGTGCCCGATTCCGTCAGCAGGATCTGGTCGGGCGACGCCTCGACGCCCTTTTCCGACAGGCGCCGGCCGATCAGCTGGCGCAGCGGCGCGAGGCCGAGCGGCGTGCCGTAATCGGAAAGCGCGGCGCTGTCGGCGCGGGCGAGGCCGCGCAGCGCCCGGCGCAATCCTTCTTCCGGAAACCAGGCGGGCGGCAGCCAGCCGCAGCCGGGCTTCAGGTCGTCGTCGCCGGCATCGAGCGACTGGCGCGACACCCAGAGCGGGTCGATGGCGCGATCGAGCTTCGGGCCGATTTCCGACAGCGCCAGCGGCGCCGTCTGGCTGGCGACATAGAAGCCGGAGCCGGGCCGCGACTGGATCGCGCCCTCGGCGACGAGGCGCTCATAGGCATCCGCCACCGTCGAGGTCGAGACCTGCTGGCTCCGCGCCAGCGCGCGGATCGAGGGCAGCCTGGCGCCCGCGATCAGGCTGCGATTGGCGATGCGCTGCCGGATCACGGTCATCACGCGCGCCGTCAGCGGGCCGCCGCCCGTCTCAAGGCTCATCCGTATTGCTCCGTGCACCATGACAGTTTGTCCAAACTGTATCGCTCTGTCTCTGGCACGCAAAGTCCTTTGCGCGCATTCAGTCGGCCACGATCTCGGAATAGGTGCGACATGGACAAGGCGACGGGCGGCTGGATCAGCGGATTTATCGGCGTGCTCATCTTCAGCGGCTCGCTGCCGGCAACCCGATTGGCCGTGCTGCAGTTCGACCCGATCTTCCTGACCGTGGCGCGGGCGACCATCGCCGGCATGCTGGCGCTCGCGCTGCTGCTGATGATGAAGCAGAAGCGCCCGAGCGGCCGCGATCTCGCCGCCCTCGCGGTCGTGGCCGGCGGCGTCGTGCTCGGCTTCCCGCTGCTGACGGCGCTGGCGCTGCAGCACGTCACCTCGGCGCATTCGATCGTCTTCATCGGCCTGCTGCCGCTCGCGACCGCGATCTTCGGCGTGCTGCGCGGCGGCGAGCGGCCGCGCCCCGCCTTCTGGATCTTCTCCGGTCTCGGCAGCGCCGCCGTCGCCGGCTTCGCCCTGTCGCAGGGGCTGACGGCCTCGCCGACCGGCGACCTGTTGATGCTGGCGGCGGTCCTCGTCTGCGGCCTCGGCTATGCCGAAGGGGCGAGGCTGTCGCGCACGCTCGGCGGCTGGCAGGTGATCTCCTGGGCGCTGGTGCTGTCGCTCCCCGTCATGCTCGTGGTGGC
>JAFKJZ010000496.1 GCA_017305815.1 Hyphomicrobiales bacterium | reverse complement strand
TGGCGGCCAGGAGTCGACCATCCTCGGCTTCATCCCGACCTTCCTGCATCACGGCCTGGCCTATGTCGGCCTGCCCTACGCCTTCCAGGGCCAGATGGGCGTCGAAGCGGTCAAGGGCGGCTCGCCCTACGGCGCCTCGACCATCACCGATGGCGACGGCAGCCGCCAGCCTTCGGAAGTCGAGCGGGAAGCCGCCAAGTCCCAGGGCGCGCATGTCGCGACCATCGCCGCCAAGGTTGCGGCCAAGGTCCTGCAGCCGGCCTAAGCCTGCACCAAAGCCGCCGCGCCCGCCTTCCTGCGTGGCGCGCTTGGAAACGCCCCGGCATCCGCCGGGGCGTTTTCGCATCCGGCGTCCGATTTCGGCCAAGCAGCTTGAACCACCCGGGCTATCCCGCTAGCTCATGGGCATGACTTCCATGGACTTCGACCGTGACTTCGAACCCGCCTATGGCCACGCCATCGCCATCGGCAGCCATGTGCGCCGCATGACCGTGCCGAATGGCGGACCGTTCACCTTCCACGGCACCAACAGCTACATCGTCGGCCATGGCGACGTCGCCGTGATCGATCCGGGACCGGACGATCCCGAGCATATCGAGGCGATCCTGCGCGCCACGACGGGCGAGCGGATCCGCCACATCATCATTACCCACACGCATCGCGACCATTCGCCGGGCGCCGCCCTCCTCAAGGCGCGCACCGGCGCGACGCTGCTCGGCGAGGGATCGCACCGGCTGGCGCGGCCGCTCGCCACCGGTGAGACGCACATGCTGGATGCGAGCGGCGACATGGAGTTCGTGCCCGATCGGAAGCTCGCCGATGGCGACCGAATCGACGGTGACGGCTGGTCGCTGACGGCGATCGCCACGCCGGGCCATGCCGCCAACCACCTCGCCTTCGCGCTCGAGGGCACGCCGCTGCTCTTTTCCGGCGACCATGTGATGAAATGGGCAACCACCATCGTCGCCCCGCCCGACGGCGCGATGGCCGACTACATGGCATCACTCGACCGCCTGGCCGAGCGCCCCGAGACGATCTACCTGCCCGGCCATGGCGGCCCGGTCGAGGACGCCCCCGCCTTCGTGCGCGGCCTGAAGGCGCATCGGCGCATGCGCGAGGCGGCGATCGTCGACCGCATCGGGCGCGGCGACCGGACCATCTCCGACGTCGTCGCCGCCATCTATCGCGACACGCCCCTCGCCCTTCATGGCGCGGCCGCGCTTTCCGTCTTCGCCCATGTGGAAGACCTGGTGGCGCGCGGCAAGCTACGCGCGCCCGAAGGCATCACGCTCCACGGCGTCTTCGAGCCGGCCTGACGCGCCGCCTCAGCGGGCGCGCGGCGATACCGGCGGCAGCGGCGGCAGTTCCGTCTCGTCGCCTTCCGCCGGTTCGGCGACACCCTGCAACGCCGCGTCGAGATCCTCGAAAAAGGAACGGATGCGACGCGCATTGTCGCCGAGGTCATGCGAGCCGATCCGCGACGCGGAGCGCATGTCGACCAGCGAGCCATCGTCATCGGCCAGGATGCGGATCGCGACGTCGGCCGGCAGGGCCAGCACCAGCGTCTTGGCGACGGCATCGACGGAAGCGTCGGCGTTTTCCGCGTCCGGCGCATTGGCCGTGCCGACCTTCCAGCCGCGCGAGCCGACCAGCGTCATGACGGCGTCGAAGACGCGCGGCGGCGATACCGGATAGTGGCGCGGCAGGATGTCGGGATAGGCCTTCGCCTGCTCGGCGTTGTCGGCCGCATCCGGCAGGGGATGGGCCATCTCGACGGTCGGACCGAAGGCGGGCGGATCGCTCGTATCGGTCGAGATATCGGCAAGCCGCGGCAGGCGGATCATCTCCTCGATCACCAGGCCTGGCATGACCAGAACCAGCGCCGCCAGCAGCGATCCCGCCAGCGCCCGCCCGAAGCCGAGCACGCCGTCGATCCAGATCTGTCGCATGGCGATCGCGCCCAGCACCAGCGCGATCAGCGCGATCGCCCATGCTATCGCCACCACGACGAAGAACGGCGTCGTGTCGATCTGCTCGTAGCGGTGCATCACCACGGCGACGATGAGGAGTGGGATCGGCAGGAGCGCGAGACGGAGCGACCACGGCGCCGTCCTCGCCTCACGCTCGAACGGACGCGCGGTCATGTTGTCCCTCCACGGCCACGCTGTTTCGGAGAACCAGGATGGCCAGTCTAGCGCAGCCGACCGGCATTCCCACCTTTAATCTCCTGTAACAATCCTTGTCCTCAGCCGTGATTCTTTAACCAGTTCATAAACCACGAATCCGCCATAATGGAATTTCATACGCGCAGCCCTCGGATGCCAGCCGGCGCAAGATCGGCAGAGGAACCGATGGAAACGTACAAGAGTTCGAGACTGTCATGACCATTGTGAAGCACCCCCCCTTCCGATCCAAGGCGCAACGCGACCAGGAGCAGGACCTGCAGGCCAAGTATGGCGAGCTCGGCAACCCCGAGATCGTCGCCGCGATCCTGCAGAAGAAGAAGCTCGAGCAGCAGAAGCAGCCGCAGATGCAGGCCGCGCTGCCCCCGAGCGATCGGGACTGACGCAGAGGCGTCAATCCGCGATCCGGCTCCCCCGGGCCGGATGATCGGGTCCGCGAACCCCTGTCGCCGCCAGCTTGCCCGCGTCGCGGCCTGGCGGAACGGTGGCGTGGGCCGTCGGCAGGCATTGGCTGCCGCGTCCGGATGACGCGGTCGGCTCCGCCGCGCCGACAGGCTCGCCTTAGGCGAAGGCCTGCCAGAGCAGCGACGCCGCGATCGAGAACATCACCACGCCGATCAAGATGTCGAGCGCCTGCCAGGCGACCGGACGGGCGAACAGCGGCGCGAGCAACCGAGCGCCGTAACCGAGCGCATAGAACCACGCGCCGGACGCCGTCATCGCGCCGAGCGCGAAGGCAAGCCGCGCCTCGCCCGCATGCCGGGCCGAGAGTGATCCGAGCAGCACCACCGTATCGAGATAGACATGCGGGTTGAGAAAGGTGAGCGCGGCGACGGTCGCGAGCGCCGGACCGAGCCGCGTTTCCGCCGCCCCCGTCGCCGAAAGCCCTGCCGTATGGAAGGCTCGGCGGATCGCCATCGCGCCATAGGCGAACAGGAAAGCCGCACCGGCGAGCGTCACCACGAACAGAACGCGGGGCATCGCCTGCACCAGCGAACCGAGGCCGCCGACGCCGGCGGCGATCAGCAGCGCGTCGGCCAGGAAACAGAAGGTGGCGATCGGAAAGACATGGCGCCGTACCAGTCCCTGCCGAAGCACGAAGGCGTTCTGCGCGCCGATGGCGACGATCAGGCTGGCGCCGAGGAGAAACCCCTCGATCGCGGGCCGCAGCAATTCAGTCATGGAAATATCCGGAAAATCGGCAGGAGATGGACATCGGCGAGAGCATTAGGCGACGATCGCGCCGCCGTCACCCTCGTTTGCCGGATGGAATGTCGCGCGCGACACTGCTCAGAGCAGCTTCAGCTGGTCCTTGTCGTCGGGAGGCTCCGGCTTGCGCGAACGCGGCGGCTTCGGCGGCGCCTCCGCCACCGGCTCGACGCGCGCCTGGATGGCCGGCTCGTCATTGCGGAAACTGTTGACCGCCGCGCCGATCGGAATCGCCTCGAACGTTCCGTCCGGCGGCGGCAGCAGGACCTGCCCGGCTTTGGCGCCGCGATCGACGTCGAGGCCCAGCCAGAGATCATATTGCGCGTGCGGGACCACGACCGGCATGCGTTCGTGGATCGGCGCCAGTTCGCGATTGGCCGCCGTGGTCAGGATCGTCGCCGTGTCGATGACATTGCCCTTGTCGTCCGCCCACTCGTCCCAAAGCCCGGCGAAGGCGATGACGCCCCCGCTGGCCGGCTGCAGGTAGAAGGGCTGCTTCCTGCCATTCGCGCCCTTCTGCCATTCATAGAAGCCGGTCGCCGGGATCAGGCAGCGGCGATGGCGGTAGGGCCCGCGGAAGGCCGGCTTTTCGGCGGCCGATTCCGAGCGCGCATTGAACAGGAGCGGCATGGCCGCGAGGTCCTTGGTCCAGGACGGGATCAGCCCCCAGCGCACCAGCGCCGGCCGCCGCTCGCCGCGCTCGGCCCGCACGATCAGGATGGGCTGCGTCGGCGCTATGTTGTAGCGCGGCGGAAACCACTCGATGCGGATCATCGAGAATTCGGCCTCGACGTCCTCGGGCTGCACCGCCAGCGCATAGCGTCCACACATGCATTTTGCTCCAACTCGGGCCGCCGCGCCATTTTGGTAAAGACTTCGTAAGGAAGCGCCGGTAACGATCGCCATCCTATCACCATCTCGCCGCGTATTTGCGATGCCGCCTGTCGGCACCGCATCCTGGGAGACGTCGCATGCAGTTCGGGCCGGCCTTGCCGGAAAGCAATTTCCTGAATCACGCCGAGGACCTGGCGCTGCTTCTTGAGACATTGCCGCACCGGCTCGACCTCGTCGACAGCGCTCTGGCCTGGCGACCGGAGCACCGTCGGCAGGCGCTCGCCAGCGCCGCCGGCCACCGCGACCGCGTCCGGCTCGACCGGCTGGCCAGCGAGATCGATCGCCAGGCCTCCTCGGCGCAGGACGCCGTGCGCGAAGCCGTGCGTGCCGGCAAGCTCGACCTGCTCTGGCCGATCGCCGCACTGGCCAGGTCCGAGATCCGGCCCGTGATCGCCAAGGCCCGCGATGCCATCGCCCGTTCCGCCCCACCGGAAGAGACCCGAACCGAACACGTCGCCCCGGACGAACCCCATGTCCCCCTCGCCCGCTCCGCCTGAACCGGCGCCGAAGGCCCCCGTGCTCGGCGTCAGCGTCGCCGTCTGGCGCGACGGCAAGGTTCTGCTGATCCAGCGTAGTCAAGATCCGTGGCGGGGCGCCTGGTCCCTCCCCGGTGGCCGGGTCGAGCGCGGCGAGACGCTGGCCGCAGCAGCCGCACGCGAGCTGATGGAGGAAACCGGCCTCGCCATCGGATCGCCGCGACTGGTCGACGCGCTCGACGCGATCGACCGCGCCGAGGACGGCACGGTTCGCGGCCATTTCGTCATCATCACCTTCACGGCCAAGGCCGAGGGTCTCCCGGTCGCCGCATCCGACGCGGCCGCCTGTGCCTGGTTCACCCTCGCCGAGATCGACGGCCTCGTCACGACGCCGGGGCTGAAGACGGTCGTTTCCCGCTCCGCCCCGGTCACCCGGTCGTAAAGTTCGGCCGCGACGCCGCTTCACCTTGCGGGCCGACGCGCGGCCCATCATGATCCCGCCGACCTCGGGTTCGAGCAGACAGGACGGGCGTGATCAGGCCAGGGCATCAATTCGGACGATCGACCGCGATCGCGCTGGCGCTGCTGCTCGGCCTCGCCGGTTCGCCGGCCTTCGCCGCCGACGGCAACGCCGGCTCCAGCCCGGTCGCGGGCGCGGGGGCCGCGACAGGCACCGGCGCCGGCGCAGCGGACCCACCCTATGAGCAGCAATTGCAGCGGCTGGCCGAAATCCTCGGCGCCCTGCACTACCTGCGGCCGCTCTGCGGCGCCGAGGAGCCGAGCGTCTGGCGCGACCAGATGGACCAGATCCTGGCCGCCGAGGACCCGACGCCGGAGCGGCGGGCCCGCATCGTAGCGCAGTTCAACCTCGGCTTCTCCAGCTTCGCGACGGTCTACCGGACCTGCACGCCTGCGGCGCTGACCGCGATCGAACGATACCTTCTCGAGGGCAAGAAGCTGACCCGCGACATCACGGCGCGCTATGGCCGCTGATTGCGCGTGTTAACCAGTTGCATCGAATTGTTATCTAGATCTTAACCTCCCCTTCAGGATCTCGGCCCGCCGGCCGCCGCGCGTGCTACCTTGAGGATGAGGGCGATTCGATTTCTGCCCATTCATGTTGCGGAAAGCAGGCGACCCCATGGAACACGATTCCGACGAGATCCAGATTGCCGAACAGAAGCGAGCGGCCCTCGCCTACCTGACGGAAGCCTGGGACGAGGCGATTGCCGAGGGAATCGAGCCGGATATCCTCGCCCACGCGGCGCTGTTCGCCGCTCTTTCCGACCTGATCGACACCTATGGCGAGGATGCCGTCGCGGATCTCGCCGTGTCTCTGCCGGACCGCATCCGTCGCGGCGAATTCACGCTGCAGCGGACGATCCAGTAGCCGGCACGGTCGACATCGCCGATCCATTCAAAGCCTCGCAGCGGAAACGCCGGCGAGGCTTTTGCTTGTCCGGCCGTGCCGAATTTCAGACGTCGGTGCTTGGCCGTCTCCAGCCGGTCGGATATCACTGACGGGCGAAGGTAGGAGAGACGCATGCTTGGGCGCTGGACGGTTACGGGAATTGCGATCGCGATGTTGATGGCCGGGACGACTGCGTCCCACGCGGTCGTCGCCGGCGAGACCAAATCGGTGCCGACGCTCTCCATCACGATTCCGCCGGATCCGGAGGATGACGGCGCCGAGGAGCCGGCCGACACCAAACCGGCCGCGCCTGCCGCCAAGGTCGCGCCGGACGAGCCGCTGCCGGTCGTCGAATATGACGCTTCCAAGCTGCCGGAGCCGGTCCGGCGGCTGCGCGAAAAGCTGCTCGAAGCCGCCAAGACCGGCGACATCAACCAGCTGAAGCCGATCATCGACGCCAACAAGTCGCCGCCCAATCTCGGCGCCGACGAAGACCAGGACAAGGATCCGATCGCCTTCCTGAAGTCGCTTTCCGGCGATCCGGAGGGGCGCGAGATCCTGGCGATCATGAGCGAAATCCTCGACGCCGGCTATGTGCATGTCGATGTCGGCACGCCGCAGGAAGCCTATATCTGGCCCTATTTCGCCCGCTACCCGATCGATGCGCTGACGGCGCCGCAGATGGTCGAGCTGTTCCGTATCCTCACCTCCTCCGACTATGAGGAGATGAAGAGCTTCGGCGCCTACATGTTCTATCGCCTCGGCATCGCCCCGGACGGAACCTGGACCTATTTCGAAGCCGGCGACTGACGCGTCTGC
>JAFKJZ010000495.1 GCA_017305815.1 Hyphomicrobiales bacterium | reverse complement strand
GAGACGCTGGCGGCGGAAGGCGAGCCGGAGAGTGCCGAGGCGCGCGCCATCGCCACCGCCTTCGTCGACGCGCAGCTGGCGGCGATCCGCCAGCGCGTCGGCGCCAGCGCCGAGGCCGAGGGCGCGGCCGAGCCGATCCTCCGGAGCTATGTCGGTGGCCGCGCGCATCCTGCCGTCGAGCGCGGCAGTTTCCCCACCTTCGAGCCGGCGACAGGCGCGGTCCTGGCCGAGATCGAGATTGCCGGCGAGGCCGAGGTAGCGGCGGCAGTCGCGAGCGCGAAATCCGGCCAGGGGATCTGGGCCGCTGTGACCGCCAGCGAGCGCGGCAAGGTGATGGCCCGCGCCGCCCACCTGCTACGCGGGCGTGGGGATGAACTGGCACGGCTGGAAACGCGCGATACCGGAAGGCCGATCCGGGACACCGGGGCCGACGTCGCGGCCGCTGCCGATTGCCTCGATCGCTTTGCCGGGCTCGCCGCGACGCTCGCCGGCGAGCATGTCGATCTCGGTTCGCAAGGTTTCGGCTATGCGCGGCCGGAGCCGCTCGGCGTTATCGTGGCGGCCGGACGATGCGGCGATCCGCTCTGGAGCGCCTGCAGCCGCGCCGCGCCGGCGCTCGCCGCCGGCAATGCCATCGTTTTCCGGCCATCCGAACTGGCATCGCTGGCGGCATTGAAGCTGGCCGAGATCCTGTCGGAGGCCGGCCTGCCGGATGGCGTCTTCAACGTCGTGCTCGGCCCGGCCAGGACGGGCGATCTGCTGATGCGGCAACCCGACATCGCGCTGGCGGCCGGGGCGGCCGAACCGAGCGGCAAGCCGGCGCTGATCGTCTTCGACGATGCACCCTTGGACGATGCTGTCGCGGCTGTGCTGCAATCCTGCATTCTCGGGGCTGGGCGGGCCTCGGGCGCGGCGCGCGTTTTCGTGCAGGAGGCCATTCGTCCCGCTTTCCTTGACAAGCTCGCCGCCCGCATCCGCGGCGCCGTCGTCGGCGACCCGCTGGACGTCGCCACCGAGGTCGGCGCGCTGGTTTCGGACGCAGGCCTGCAGGACGTGCTCTGCCGGATCGAACAGGCCGGGGAACAAGGCGCGAGGCGGCTTGTCGGCGGTCACCGTCTTGCAGAGGGCGGCCTGGCAAAGGGAGCGTTCCTTGCGCCTGCCCTCCTCGATGGCTGTGCTGACGATATGGCGATCGTGCGCGACCAGGTCCTCGCTCCGGTCGTGGCGGTGCTCGCGTTTGCGGCTGAGGACGAGGCGGTCGCCCGCGCCAATGCCGGCCTTCATGGCTGCGCCGCCAGCCTCTTCACGCGCGACCTGGCGCGCGGCCACCGCGTCGTCGCGCAACTGCGGGCCGATACCGGCTGGATCAATCGCGGGCCTTTGTCGCCAACCGAAAGATCCGCTCCTGGAGCCGAGGATGCCCGGGCGGCGCTGCAGGCCCTTCTGCGACGGAAGCGCGTCTACGTCCATCTTGGCGCCGACTAGCGCCGGCAATCCCTCGGTCCCTCGCCATTGCCCGGGAACGGATGTCGCATCCGTGCGTTGCAGGGCGAGACGGTGTGGAGGACGACGAGATGAAACCTGTATCCTGGCTGCTGGCATCCTGCGTGGCGGCGGCGTCGGTCGCGCCCTTTGTTCTGGCCGGGCCGGCCCGGGCGCAGGAGAAGGACATGACGTTCTTCGTCACCAGCGCCGGCTCCGGTAAGGGCGCCGATCTAGGCGGGCTCGAAGGTGCCGACACGATCTGCCAGACTCTCGCCGAGAAGGTTGGCGCGGGCACGAAGACTTGGCGCGCCTATCTCTCGACCCAGGCCGACGACGGCAAGCCAGCCGTTAACGCGCGCGACCGTATCGGCAAGGGGCCGTGGCAGAATGCCAAGGGTGTCGTCATCGCCAAGGACGTCGCCGACCTGCACGGGCCTGACAACAATCTCAACAAGAAGACGGCGCTGACGGAGACCGGCGAAACCGTGAAAGGCCGCGGTGACATGCCGAACACGCATGACATGCTCACCGGCAGCCAGGCGGACGGCACGGCATTCCCGCCCGGCGACGACAAGACCTGCGGCAACTGGACGAAGAGCGGCGAGGAGGGAGCGGCGATGCTCGGACACCACGACCGCGTCGGCCTCAACGACAGCGCGCCGATGAAGTCGTGGAACTCGTCTCATCTGACGCGCGGCGGCTGCAGCCCGGCAGCGCTGCAGGGCACCGGCGGGGCCGGCCTGTTCTACTGCTTCGCCGCGGAATGATCGTGCGCGGAAAAATCGCATGCGTGCAGGACGACCTGCCGGTCAGGCCAGCGGTCAGCCAGTTCGGCGAAACCCGATTCCCGGCCCGTTAACATGCCGGTAACCACGCCGCTCGAACGCGAAAATCGGCAGGTGGCGATCGTTCCGGAAGGTGCTATCGAACTAGGAGTGAGCGACGGCGTTGCCGAGGATCTGGACCCGTTCGATCTTGGGGATGAGTTCCCGGTCGTAGATCTGGCGCTGGTCTTCGTCGAGCACCGCGACGCCGTTGTCGATCACCAGCTTGATGATCCGGTGCGCGTTGGAGCGCCGGCCTATCTGGCCTTCGTCCACGAGACGATCCAAGGCTGCGGTAAGGAAAATTCGTCGCGACATAATCCGACCACCCTGTCGAGAAGAACCACGACGAAGAATCTGCCTCCTTCGAGATTCGGTCAAGCGATGGTATGAAACCGCCCGGGGCGGCTCTTCCTCATCCACAACAAGTTGGGCGATTGCGTCGCATCGACGGTTGCCGGATTTTCGTGTCGAAGCCTCATGCGAACCTGTCATACGTAGGTCGGAACGAAGGATAATATCGATGAACAAGAAGCTGACGGCGCTCAGGGCGCGCCTGGTCGAAGCGCAGCAGAAGCTGATCACCCAGGCGGTCGAGGCCGGCGGTCTTCCGACCGATGGGGCGCTGCGCAAGATCTCCGATCTCGAGAACGCCATCATGGCCGTTGAGCACATGATGGAAGACATGGGTCACGCCAAGGGCTGACGCGGCGGGGGCGCCTTGCCCCCGCGTCTCACGCCACACGGTCGGCGAGGCGTTTCGGCGCGACCAGGCGGTAGCTGCGGCGGAGGAGGGCCGACACCTCTTCCCAGTCGGGATTGTCGTCGAGCCGGATGCCGACCCAGCCCTTCGGGCCGACATAGGGGGGCGCGAAGAAGCGCGCGGGATCGGCGCCGACGAGGATCGCCTGACTTCCTTCCGGCGCCTTGATCCAGACCGACAGCCGGCCGTCGCCGCGCTTCGGCATGGCGAAGATCTTGCCGCGCACGCGGAAGGTCGGGTCGCCCCAGCTTTCCTGCTCGGTCGCTTCGGGCAGGTTCATGCAGAGAGCCCGCAGGCGGTCGATCGGTCCCTCGTTCGGCATGATGGACCCTCCGGTTCGGCGCGGCGTCAGCGTTCGCCGAGATAGCGGAACAGCGTCTGCTTCCACCAGTCGCTGCGCGTGCTGTCGAGCACGGCGACGTCGATGTCCTTGCGCAGCGGGCTGCCGAGCGGCAGGGCGATGCCGTAGTTCTGCGGATCGAAGACGATGTCGAGCACGTCCATCGTCGACGAATACTCCTGCAGCACATGCCAGGCGAGCAGCGGCTTGTCATAGACGAAGGCGTCGATCTGGCCGTCCTTCAATGCCTTCAGCCCCGCTTCGGCCGACGGATAGCCGCGAAACTTGATGCGCTGGCCGGTGAGGTAGTCGACGCTCGAGGAATCGGAGATCGCGCCGACGCGGACGCTCGCCAGATCGCTCGCATTGTTGACGAGCCCCTGAAGGGTTCGCGTGGTGAGCGCCGAGGTGACGCCGGCGGTGAACACCGCGATGGCGATGATCGAGACCGCCATCCAGAGGATGGCGAGGGTGCGGCCGGCGAGCGTGATCGGCGCGCGGACGCCGGTGCTGGCCTGGGTCATCGCCTCGGCCGACCACCAGATCGAGGTGCCGATGCCGCGGGCGCCGCCGAAATGCTCGTTGCGCCGCCGCTCGAACAGCCAGATCAGGATGCCGACGAGCAGGGCGAGGCCGACGAGGGCGCCGACCGCCTGCAGAAACCCGAAGGAGAGGATGGTGTTGAGGATCACCATCCAGCGCGCGCCGCCGGTCAGCGAAACGGCGATGCCGAGGCCGGTATGGTAGAAGGGCTGGCTGAAATCGATGATTTCGGCGCGCGGGCCGGTGATGGTGAGCGCGGCCACGGCCGCGTCGTACTTGCCGGCGGCTGTGCCGTCGATCAGCGCGTCGACGGTCGGTTCCTCGACCAGCCGGTAGCGCAGATGCAGCGTTTCGGCGACGCGCTGCCAGAGATCGATGCTGATGCCGGTCCAAGTCCCATCCGGGCCCTTCATGGCGAAAGGCGGCGCCACCTTGGTGGCGACGACGAGCTCGCGGCTGGTGTCGATGGCGGGGGAGGGGTCGGCGAGAGCCGCCAGGCCGGACAGCGCCAGCATGAGGCCTGCCATCAGGACCAGAAGAGCCGCTCGCATCGCCTTGCCCACCATTCGTCGATGCCGGCGCGCCGCGCCGGCTTTTCGTCCTGGTCGCCTCCCGCGGAAACGACCAGGACCATCAACGCGTTGCGCTGCGCGAAAGCTTGCCCGGACGTCGGTGACGATCCGGGATCAAGCTCTAGCCGGCAAAGGTGTGCGCGGCAATCGACTCGGGCTTCATTTCGATGGAGAAGCCCGGCAGCTTCGGCGGCATGTAGGCCGCGTTCTGGATGTCGCAAGGCTCGATGAAGTGCTCGTGCAGGTGGTCGACATACTCGATCACGCGGCCTTCCTTCGTGCCGGAGACGACGAGATAGTCGATCATGGAGAGGTGCTGCACATATTCGCAGAGGCCGACGCCGCCGGCATGCGGCCAGACCGGCTTGCCGTACTTCGCCGCCATCAGCAGCACCGCCAGCACCTCGTTCAGGCCGCCGATGCGGCAGGCGTCGATCTGCACGACGTCGATGGCGTTGCGCATGATGAACTGCTTGAACATGATGCGGTTCTGGCACATCTCGCCGGTCGCGACCTTGATCGGCGCCACGCCCTCGCGGATCTTGCGGTGGCCCTCGACATCATCCGGGCTGGTCGGCTCCTCGATGAAGTAGGGCTTGGCGAAGGCGAGCTGCTTGACCCAGTCGATCGCCGCGTCGACTTCCCAGACCTGGTTGGCGTCGATCATCAGGAAGCGGTCGGGGCCCATCACCTCGCGGGCGGCCTTCAGGCGACGGATGTCGTCCTCGAGATCGCGGCCGACCTTCATCTTGATGTGGTTGAAGCCCTGGTCGACGGCCTCCTGGCAGAGGCGGCGCAGCTTCTCGTCGCTATAGCCGAGCCAGCCGGCCGAGGTGGTGTAGCAGGGATAGCCTTCCGCCTTCAGCTTGGCGATGCGCTCGGCCTTGCCGATTTCCGCCTGCTTCAGGATGGCGAGCGCCTCGCCGGGCGTCAGGCCGTCGGTCAGGTAGCGGAAGTCGATGATCTTGACGAGCTCTTCCGGGGTCATCTCGGCGACGAGCTGCCAGACCGGCTTCTTGGCTTCCTTGGCCCAGAGGTCCCAGGCGGCGTTGACGACCGCGCCGGTGGCGAGGTGGATGGCGCCCTTGTCCGGGCCGATCCAGCGCAGCTGGCTGTCGCCGGTGATGTGCCGCCAGAAGCGGCCGGGATCTTCCTTGATCCAGTCGAGCTCCAGCCCGATGACCAGGTGATCGAGCGCACGGATGGCGGCGCAGCAGATCTCGTTGCCGCGCCCGATGGTGAAGGTCAGGCCATGGCCGGCGAGCTCCGGATTGTCCGTGTCGAGGATGACATAGGCGGCGGAGTAGTCCGGATCGGGATTCATCGCGTCCGAACCGTCGAGCGATTGCGAGGTCGGGAAGCGCAGGTCGAAGACGCGAAGGCCTGTAATGCGTGTCATGGATCAAACTCTCGGCTGTCGGCACGGGCCGGAACGGCCCATCCGGACGTCACGGTGGGGGGCGCCGTGGTGAACGCGTCCGGCCCCGGAATAACGCAGCCTTGGCGGCGCGGCAACGGCGACGCAAAGGCAACGGATCCGACCGGATGGTCGTTTCCTGCTCGCCCATCAGAAAGCGATGCGGCATTATTGTGGCAGACGATTCGAGGCTAGGTTGCAACCTCGAGCCCTACCGGAGAATTTGCGTGCTGTTCCCTCGATTTCGCTCCAAGGAACGCGATGTTCGCAGCGATGTCGAACGCCTCACGACGATTCAGAACTCGATCTCCAAGGTGATCGGCGAGATCGAGCAGGAACTGATCGGACTGACGGCCCGGATCGAGGATGCGCGTTCGCGCGCCGCGTTTCTCTATGGCGACATGATCGAAGGCGAGACGGACGACAGCGCCCGCGACGCGGCGATCCTGGCCGACGCCGAGCGGATCCTCGTCCGCGGCGATCGCCGGGTCGAGGAAATCCACCACAATCTCTCTTTCCTGACCGATATGCGGCGGCGCCTCACGACCGAAGCCGACAGGCTGCGCGCCTACGTCGCCGAAGGCGAGTGACCACACGCCAATTCGCGCCGTGAACGGCGAGGGCGGCCTCCCGCTGCTTCGGTGAAGCGGCGAGAGGCGCCTGGATCAGTCGACGCGGCCGCGCGCCGCAACCTCGATCGTCTCGACGACATGGTCGCCCGAGACCAGATTCACATGGTCGAACAGGTTCGAGACCGGGCATGCGTGGTTCGGCAGGATGCGCAGACGCTCACCGACCTTCGGCTTCGTCGCCGAGGCGGTGAAGTCGATGTTGCCGTGCTCCTCGCTCAATCCGTAGATCACCGCGTCCGGATAGCCGAGCACCTGACCGTAGCCGGCCATGCCGAGCAGGTCGCTGGTCAGCGCCTTCGAGCCGGCGTCGATGATGGCGCGGGTCTCGGTCGGGCGGCTGACGACCGTGACGAGCACGTTGAGCGCGCAGTCCTCGACAGTCGCGACGCCGCGGGCCACCAGCGAGCGGTCGTAGTAGATGTAGGTGCCGGGGCGATACTCGGTG
>JAFKJZ010000494.1 GCA_017305815.1 Hyphomicrobiales bacterium | reverse complement strand
CGAAAAACTCCGGCCGGCCGCCCTGCCCCGACATCTAGCCGAAGCGATACATGTCCATCGAGAGCGCAGAATATTCGTAGGAATTGTGGATGCGCTCGCCCTTCGCGCCCTCGCCCGCCGCGCCGAGCGCGACGAAGAAGGGCATGAAATGATCGTCCTCGGGATGCGCCATCACAGCATGCGGCGCCCGGGCGCGATAATCGACCAGCGCGTCGGCATCGCCCGCCGCCGCCGTGTCGGCAACCCAGTCTGCGAATTCGCGCGCCCAGGCGACCGGCTCGGCATCGACGGCCGGCATGCCGCCCGGATTGCGGAAGAGGACGCGCAGATTATGCGTCGCCGCGCCGGTGCCGATCACCAGCACGTCCTGCTCGCGCAGCGCCGCAATCGCCCGGCCGAGCGCCAGATGATGGGCCGCGTCGCGATGCGGCTGGATTGACAGCTGCACCAGCGGCACGTCGGCATCCGGCCAGACCAGCGACAGCGGGATCCAGGTGCCGTGATCGAAGCCGCGCTTCGGCGCGACGTCGACCGGCAGGCCGGCGGCGCGCAGTTCGTCCGCCACTTCGGCGGCGACGGCGGCATCGCCCGGCGCCGGATAGTTGATCTCGTAAAGTGGCCGCGGGAAACCGCGGAAATCATAGATCATTTCGGGATGCGGATCGGCAACGACGGTCGGCTGCTCCGTCTCGAAATGGGCCGAGACGACAAGCACCGCGCGGGGACGCGCAATCGTTGAGGCGAAATTCTGCAGGAACCGATGGGCCGGCGTATCCGTCAGCGCCAACATCGGCGAGCCATGCGACAGGAAGAAGGTGGGAAGCGACATCGGACTATCCTTTGCGTGTTGATCGAAAGGTAGTCCCGGCCGCCCTTACCCAGAAGATGCACAACAAAGCACGCAGTGTTCAACTCGCGTGATCAATCTCCGGAAGGGGCTACGTTTTCAGGCTGGCGTCGATCATCAGCCCGGCGGCGATCGCGATCGAGCGCGCCGGCCCGCCTTCGCCGAAGAGCTGGCCGGAGACATAGGCCCCCTCGACCAGCAAAAGCAGGCCGTCGCCGAGCACATCCGGCTCCCTTACGCCGAGCTGGCGCGCGAGTTCGGTCAGCCGGCGGCGAAGCTCGTGCTTGTTCCCGACCGCCACCAGCCGCGCCGGATTGCTCCTGTCGGGGAATTCGACGGCCGCGTTGGTCATGCCGCAGCCACGATAATCGGCGCTCTGCGCCCGGACGCTGATCGCGCTCAGATAAGCCATGATCTGCGCGCGCGGATCGCCCGGATGCTTGGATACCGCAGCGTCATAGCGGCCCCAGAATTCCGTGTCGTAATCCCGCATATAGGTGGCGGCAAGCTCGTCCTTGGACGCGAAATTGCGATACAGGCTCGGCTTCGTGACGCCGGCCCGCTCCACGATCTCCTCGATGCCGACGGCACGGATGCCCTGGCGGTAGAACAGTTCGCGCACGGTCGCGCGGATCCGGTCCGCGGCGCGCGGCGGCGCGTCCGCCCTCCCCTTGCTGGCCTTCGCTGCGGGTCGATCGCCGCTGCTTTCCAAAACTTCGTCTCCCGAGCCGCTTGACGATGTAACTGAACGGTACGTAACATGCATCAATCCGAAACGGAACGGTCAGTAACATGAATATGGTCCGCCGTCGGCCCTTTGGCCAGAACTATGCCTTCGTCGTCGCCGGCGTGATCTTCGTCTGCCTGCTCGCCGGCGCCGGTCTCCGCGCCGCCCCGGGCGTCATGATGCTGCCGATCGAATCCGCCTTCGGCTGGAGCCGCGAGACGATCTCTCTCGCGGCGGCTATCGGCATCTTCCTCTATGGCCTGACCGGCCCGTTCGCCGCCGCGCTGATGCAGAGCTTCGGCATCCGCCGCACGCTGATCGGTGCGCTGATCCTGATGTCGCTGTCGACCGGCATCAGCGTCTTCATGTCGGCGCCCTGGCAATATGTCGCCACCTGGGGCGTGCTCTCCGGCGTCGCTTCCGGCTCCGTCGCCATGGTCCTCGGCGCCACGGTGGTGAACCGCTGGTTCGTCACCAATCGCGGCCTGATGATGGGCCTGCTGACGGCCAGCACGGCGACGGGAACGCTGATCTTCCTGCCCGGCATGGCGGCGCTGGCGCAATGGGGCGGCTGGCAGGCGGTCGTCATCACCGTCGCGGTCGTCTCCGCCGTCCTCGTGCCGATCGCCTATTTCTTCGTGCCGGAGCGGCCGCAGGATATCGGCCAGCGTCCCTTTGGCGCGGCGGAAGGCGACCCGGCCCCGGCCGGCCCGCAGGGCAGCGCGCTCGCCAATGCCTTCAACGCGCTGTTCGAGGCCGCCCGCACCAAGACGTTCTGGTACCTGTTCGCGACCTTCTTCATCTGCGGCTTCACCACCAACGGGCTGGTCGGCACGCACATGATCGCCTTCTGCGGCGACATGGGCATGCCCGAGGTCCAGGCGGCCAGCCTTCTCGCCATGATGGGGCTGTTCGACCTCTTCGGCACCACCGCTTCCGGCTGGCTGACCGATCGCTTCGATCCGCGCAAGCTGCTGTTCGTCTATTACGGGCTGCGCGGACTGTCGCTGATGTTCCTGCCCTTCACGGATTTCAACGTCTACAGCCTGTCGATCTTCGCGGTGTTCTACGGCCTCGACTGGATCGCCACCGTTCCACCGACCGTGAAGCTCGCCAACGAAGCCTTCGGCGACCGAAAGGCCCCGATCGTCTTCGGCTGGATCGCCGCCGGCCATCAGCTGGGCGCCGCCTCGGCCGCCTATTTCGCGGGATACATGCGCACGGCCCAGGGCAACTATCTCGACGCCTTCATCATCGCCGGCGCGACCGGCATCGTCGCCGCGCTCCTGTCGCTGATGATCGGTCGCCGCAGGCGCGCACCCCAGCTGGCGACCGCCTGACCCAGCGTCCATCAACGAATTTTGCAGTTTTGGGAATGCCAATTCGCACGCTTCGCGTGTAGAAGGAGGGCGACTCATGACCCTTCGCATGAGCCATGCCCAAACAAATTCCACGAGGTCGACTATGTCGAATCTGCATAAGGCGCTTGTCGCCGCCGTCGTCTCTGTTGCGGCCGCGCTCCCGATGGCCACAACCGCCCAGGCCGCCGTCAAGACCGGCGTGCTGACCTGTCACGTCTCGGCCGGCGTCGGCCTGATCTTCGGCTCGCGCCGCAATGTCGAGTGCGAGTATCGCTCCCGCCGCGGCACCACGGAATTCTACAAGGGCCGCATCGACCGAGTCGGGCTCGACGTCGGCGTCACCCGCAACAGCGTGATTGTCTGGAACGTGTTCGAGCCGACGCGCCGCCATGGCGACCTCTCGGGCCGCTACACGGGCGCGACCGCTCAGGCGACCGTCGGCGTAGGCCTCGGCGCCAACGTCCTCGTCGGAGGCGGCGCCAACAGCATCGCCCTGCAGCCGCTGTCGGTGAGCGCCCAGACCGGCCTCAACCTTGCAGCCGGCGTCAGCTCGCTGCACCTGACCCGCGCCCAGGCGCCGGTGCGCCGCTAAACGAAAACCGGCGCGTGCCTCGGCGCGCGCCGGATCCCGTTACGGATGTCGTTCTATTCGGCCGAGGGCGCGGGGCGCCGGACGGCATAGGCGGGAACGCCGTCTTCGATGCCGTAATAGTCGCCCTTGTCCGCGACAAAGATATGCTTGTCCCAGGTGACGCCAGTCGGCCCGTCGAAACCGCCCATGGCGATCGCGATCCGCGACGAAGCATTCTCCCAGAACAGCACCGAGCCGCAGGTTCCGCAGAAGCCGCGCCGCGCCGTCTCCGACGACGCGTACCAGCGCACATGCTCGCTGCCCATGATCGTGAGATCCGCGCGCTCGACCGAGGTCGAGGCGAGAAAATGGCCGGTCTGCTGGCGGCACATCCGGCAATGGCACCCGACGACGGGGGCCAGCGGGCCGGCGACCCGATAGGTCACCGCCCCGCACAGACAGGCGCCGGAATGCGTCTCCCCGCCCGTCACCGCGTGCGCCTCAGAGGCCGGCGACGGCGCGCTGCTGGACGACGCCCTGGCGGCTCGTCTTCAGCAGCTCGGCGACGAGGAAGGCGAGCTCCAGCGCCTGGTCGGCATTGAGGCGCGGATCGCAATGGGTGTGGTAGCGGTCCGACAGGTCCTCGTCGGTGATGGCACGGGCGCCGCCCGTGCATTCCGTGACGTTCTTGCCGGTCATCTCGATATGGATGCCGCCCGGGAATGTGCCCTCGCCCTGATGCACGTCGAAGAAGCTCTTCACTTCCTGGAGGATCAGGTCGAACGGCCGCGTCTTGTAGCCGCTCGAAGCCTTGATCGTGTTGCCATGCATCGGATCGCAGGACCAGACGACCGAGCGACCTTCGCGCTCGACGGCGCGTATCAACTGCGGCAGGTGATCGAACACCTTGTTGGCGCCGAAGCGGCAGATCAGGGTCAGCCGGCCCGGCTCATTGTCCGGGTTGAGCAGGTCGATCAGCTGCAGCAGGCCGTCGCCGGTCAGCGACGGGCCGCACTTCAAGCCGATCGGGTTCTTCACGCCGCGCATGTATTCGACATGCGCATGGTCCGGCTGGCGCGTGCGATCGCCGATCCACAGCATGTGACCCGACGTGGCGTACCAGTCGCCCGTCGTCGAATCGACGCGCGTCATCGCCTGCTCGTAGCCGAGCAGCAGCGCCTCGTGCGAGGTGAAGAAATCGGTCGAGCGCAGCGACGGCGTCGTATCCGGATCGACGCCGCAGGCGCGCATGAACGCCATCGACTCGGAGATGCGGTCGGCGATCTCCTGGTAGTGGTGCCCCTGCGGACTATCCTTGACGAAGCCGAGCATCCACTGATGCACATGCTCGAGATTGGCGTAGCCGCCCTGCGCGAAGGCGCGCAGCAGGTTCAGCGTCGCGGCAGCCTGGCGGTATGAATCCTCGATCCGGCGCGGATCGGGCACGCGCGCTTCCGGCGTGAACTCGATGCCGTTGATGTTGTCGCCGCGATAGCTCGGCAGTTCGACGCCGTTGATCGTCTCGGTCGGCGCCGAGCGGGGCTTGGCGAACTGGCCAGCGATGCGGCCTACCTTCACGACCGGCATGGAGCCGGCGAAGGTGAGGACGACGGCCATCTGCAGGAAGACGCGGAAGAAGTCGCGGATGTTGTCCGGGTGATGCTCCATGAAGCTCTCGGCGCAATCACCGCCCTGGAGCAGGAAGCTCTCGCCACGCGCCACGGCTGCCAGGCTCTTCTTGAGCTTGCGCGCCTCGCCGGCAAAGACGAGCGGCGGGTAGCTCGAAAGCCGTCCCTCGACCGCGGCGAGCGCCGCTGGATCCTGATAGTCCGGAACCTGCTGGATGGGCTTCGAGCGCCAGCTGTCCGGCTTCCAACTCGTCTTCATCGTCGTCACTCCACACCCCTGCCCGCCTTCGCACATCGAGTTCGCGCGTGACGGACCTCGTCGGGTCTCGAAAGGTGCGGTCTTATACACGCATGCTGCGCGGGAGGCTACCGAAGAGGCCGGAGCGTAACCTTCCCGTCAGAACAGCGACACGGCCCAGTGCCAGAGACGATCCTTGAAGCCGACAAAGGCAGGCGGCGGCAGGATCTCGGGCGGCTTGGTGGACTTGGCGCCATCCGGCACCAGCCGCGACACCCAGATCTCGCCATCCGTGTAGTAGGGGTCGCCCTCGCCGTTGCGACCGTTCACGGTCGGGCCGATGCCGGTGACCTGATAGGTCGCCTCGACCATGCCGGCCTTCTGCAAATCATCGGTCAGCAGGTCGCGCACGGCATCGATGTCGGGGCCGATGTGATGGGTCACCTGGCCGGTGTCGTGGCTGAGACCGACGCCGCGATCGAAGGTGGCGGAACCGAGCCAGACCGGCCGGCCCTCCGCGCCTCTGTCGAGCACCTGCCAGAAGCGGACATGGTCGCGCTTGTCGGCGCTCTCGCCGACCGGCTTCTCGAAGGCGAAATCCTCGCGCCGGCCATCATAGAAGAGCGGGCTGACGGGAGCGTCGTGATAGGGCCGGTCGAGCACGACGCTGCCGACGATCTCGATGCTGGAGCGCCATGTGATCGGATCGGCCGGATACCAGCCCGCGCCATGCATGGCCCGCAGCACGTCCTCCTTGCCGCCGACGAGGCCGACATTGAGCGGGTCGCCGGGAATGCCCTGCGCGGTGTGGGTCACCATCGGCCGGTCGGCAAGGCCCGGTTGGTGCTCGTAGTGCGTCCATGCCATCGGCAGCACGACATAGGCGGCGAGGCTATAGAGCAGCAGCACGGCGACAAGGCCCGTGACCAGGTTGCGCAGCCTCAGTCGCCTGGAAAGCCCCTTGTTCGCCGATGCCATCGCCCTGCCCCCGTGAAGGGTTGCATCATGACGCCGCTGCAAGCCGGCGCAAGGCCTCGGCGGTCTCGTCGTCGGCCGGAAAGAAGGATTCCACCGCCAGTTCCGAAAGCGTCACGTCTACCGGGGTTCCAAACAGCGTAGTGGCCGAAATGAAGGAGAGCGTCTCGTCGCCGAGGCGGACGCGGTAGGGCACGGCGATGCCGCCGAAATCGTCCTCGGCAGCCCGCCCTTTCGGCGCCGGCGGCGCCGGATAGGCGCGCAATTCGTCCAGCAGGTCGGCGAGCCCCCCATCGCCGCACAGGTCGATCTCATGCGCCAGCCGCGCCAGAAGATACGCCCGCCATTCCGCGAAATTGAGGGTGCGCGGCGCCAGCCCGTTCGGGTGCAGCGCCAGCCGCAGGACATTGACCGGTGGCTCCAGCAGGGCCGCATCGACGCCGGCGACGAGCCGCATGATGGCGGCGTTGGCGGCGACGAGGTTCCACTGCCGGTCGATCGCCAGCGCCGGATAGGGCTCGTGACCCTCGATGATGCGCTCGACCGCCCGACGGGCGGCAGCGAAACCGGCATCGTCCAGCTCTCTCTCGCGGTAGACCGGGGCGAAGCCCGCGGCGACCAGCATCCGGTTCTGCTCGCGCAGGGGAACCTCCAGCTCGGCGGCGAGCCGCAGCACCATGTCCCGGCTCGGTCGCGATCGGCCGGTCTC
>JAFKJZ010000493.1 GCA_017305815.1 Hyphomicrobiales bacterium | reverse complement strand
CGATCCGCCAATTGCCCCGAAATGACGCAAAATCATCGCCAGCGCTGCGCGCAATAAGACGCCGTTTACCACCTCGGCCGCATGTGTAGGGCTCGGAAGGCGAGGGCGCGTAGCGTATGGCACTCGAGGCGGTTCAGTTTCACCCGATGGACTATGAGGCGTTCGACGATAATCTCGTCCCGATCGCCCAGTTCCTGCTGCGTCTGCGACAGTTCGGCATCATGGACCGGCGCATGGTCGATGCCTTCGAGGCCATCCCGCGCCAGCCTTTCCAGCCGTTGGACGCAAAGCGCAGCCCGCTGTTCAACGAGCGTCCGCAGCCGATCGATTGCGGCCAGCTCGACACCCCGCCGCTGCTCGCCGCCCGCATTATCGAGGCGCTCGCGCCGACGACCCGTTGCCGCGTGCTCGATGTCGGCACCGGCACCGGCTATCTCGCGGCGGTGCTGTCGCGCCTGTCGCGCCGGGTCTACACGGTCGATCGCTTCCGGACCCTGGTTTCGGCGGCGCAGTCGCGCTTCGAGATGCTGCGGATCGCCAATGTCACTTCCGTCTTCGGCGACGGCCTTGACGGTTGGCCGGAGAAGGGGCCGTTCGACCGCATCGTTTCCTCGGCTTCCGCTCCCGCCGTGCCGCCGGCCTTCGTCGAGGCGCTGAGCACCAACGGCACGCTCGTCATGCCGATCGGCCCCGACG
Source organism: Hyphomicrobiales bacterium (assembly GCA_017305815.1). Lineage (GTDB taxonomy): Bacteria > Pseudomonadota > Alphaproteobacteria > Rhizobiales > Kaistiaceae > Kaistia > Kaistia nematophila. The sequence continues at coordinate 12,568 of JAFKJZ010000493.1, read as the reverse complement.
AGGGCATCCAGACGTTGACCCGGTTCATCCGCGTCGATCGTCAGCTGGTCGCGACGCCGATTTGCCCGGTTCGCATGGTGCCGCTGATCAAGGGCAGGGCGGCCCGGCTCTGATTCGGCGTGGTGCTGCGCCCCCCTTCATTCTTGGATATTCCTGTAGGCACCCAATCGCGATGCCGGACGCGGGCTTCGCAGAGGCAGGGTTCCGTCCGATGTCTCGCGTCCCGCGTGCGGGCGTTCGGCTTCGCCCGCCTTCATGTTCTGGCCTGAACCGACCGCACCGGGGCCGGCTTTCCGCCTTGTTTTGCCGGACGATTCTTAACCGGGCGGCAGGGCGCCCTAGGGCAGGAAGCGCGGCATCCTGCGGCGGAAAATTCGCGGGATTGTGCAATGCCGACGAAGTTTTGCGTCCCGTTTAAGCCTTTATCAACGTTACCGGCGTTTATTGGCCTCATGTGTGGTGTGGCGTTGCGAGTTGGCTCGATGTGCAGAAATGTCTCCTCTTTTCGGTCTCGGACTCTCTCCCAGGTTGCGGTCATCGCGCTCCTTTCGGGCTTGACCGCTGCCTGCAGCGCTGACGGTTCGCGCTACGGCTCGATCTTCACCGGCAGTACCGCCAATCAGCGGCAGATCATCGGCGGTTCGCAGCCGATGCCCGCTCCGGTGGACTACGGCGCCAGCAACAGCGACGTCGTTGCGGTTCCGCCGCCGTCGCGCGCCGTGAGCCGTTCGGACCTGCCGCCGATGCTGCCAGGCACCCAGCAGAACCCGCAGGCCGTGGCGGCAGCCCCTTCCTATGAAACGCCCGCGCCGCGTGGCTATACGCCGCCGGCCGACGCCCAGCCGATGCAGGTTGCGTCCGCTGCCCAGCCGCCGCGCCGCAACGGCGCCTGGTCGACCGAGGGCGGCACCGTCGTGACGCTCGGCCCCGGCGAGACGCTCTCTTCCGTTTCGCGTCGCTATGGCGTTCCGATCAAGGAACTGGCCCGCGTCAACAATATCGGCAATCCCTCGCAGGTCGGCGCCGGCACGCGCCTGACGATCCCGACCTATGGCCAGGGCGGCGGCGCCGCCGTCGCCGAGGCGCCCGCCGCCTCGTCGCCGCAGAGCCGTGACAGCACCCAGCTGGTTGCCGGTCCCGCGCCGGCCGGCGAGCGCAAGCCGGTCGCCTCCGCCGAGGGCTCGTTGAACGGTGTGCACACGGTTTCGCCCGGTCAGACGCTGTCCTCGATCGCCCGTCTCTATGGTGTCAGCGCCAAGGACCTTGCGGCCGCCAACAGCCTGTCCTCGACGAACCAGCTAAAGTCCGGCCAGAAGCTCCGCATTCCCGGTAACAACGGCAATCCGCAGGCCGTCGCGCTTCGCACCGATCCGTCGCGCCGCGAGGAGAAGCCGCAGGGCGAGGATCCGAACGCCAAGCCGGTCGCCGCAAACGCGCCGCAGAAGTCGGTGGAGGAGCCGGCAACGACGGCCAGCGTCGCCAAGCCGGTCGAGACGGCTTCGATCGCCAAGCCCGCGACGCCGAACCAGCCGGTGGCCTATGCGCCGCCGACCGAGGACCCGCCGGCCGCGACCAACGCCAGCGCCGATCCGGGTTCCGCCAACGGCACGACGTTCCGCTGGCCGGTGCGCGGCCGCATCATCACCGGCTTCGGTGCTTCGGCGACGGGCGAAAAGAACGACGGCATCAACCTTGCCGTTCCGGAAGGCACCTCGATCAAGGCCGCCGAGGCCGGCACCGTGATCTATGCCGGCAATGAACTCGAGGGCTACGGCAACCTGGTCCTCGTCCGTCACGCCGACGGCTGGGTCTCGGCCTACGCCCACAACAGCAAGATCCTGGTCAAGCGCGGCGATTCCGTGCGGCGCGGCCAGATCATCTCGCAGGCGGGTGCGTCCGGCTCGGTGAATGCGCCCCAGCTTCATTTCGAGCTTCGCAGGGGCTCGAAGCCGGTCAACCCGCTGGACTACCTGCAGGGCTGACCGACCAAGGCCGTTCATCGTTTCTGGTAAACGCTGAACGGCCTTGGTCCCTTGTCTGATCGCGTTTTCTTCACGCGAACCGGTATCCACTTCGCTTGAAAACGCTCTAGTCCTGGCCGGTACGACCTCGTCTCGTGGGTGTTAGCCGGTCATCATTCTGGCGGGGCGGCTTCAGCCCGTAAGAGCGACCCCAAGTCGTCCCGCCAGATCCTGCACATATTGCCACGCGACGCGGCCAGACCGCGCGCCGCGCGTCGTCGACCACTCGAGGGCCTCGGCGCGCAGGACCTCCGGGGCCACATCCAGCTTGAAGTGCTCGGCATAGCCGTTGACCATGGCGAGATAATCGTCCTGGCTGCACTTGTGGAAGCCGAGCCAGAGACCGAAACGGTCCGAAAGCGAAACCTTCTCCTCGACCGCCTCGCCGGGATTGATCGCCGTCGAGCGCTCGTTCTCCATCATGTCGCGCGGCAGCAGGTGGCGCCGGTTCGACGTGGCGTAGAACACGACGTTCTCGGGCCGGCCCTCGACGCCGCCGTCCAGCGCCGCCTTCAGCGACTTGTAGGACGTGTCGTCGTTGTCGAAGGAAAGATCGTCGCAGAACAGGATGAAGCGGCGGTCGAGCCCGCGCACCAGCGTCATCAGCTCGGGCAGGCTGTCTATGTCCTCGCGGTGGATCTCGACCAGCTTCATCGGATGGCCGCCCGGCAGCTTGGACGGGTCGCTGTTGATCGTCGCATGCGCCGCCTTCACCAGCGAGCTCTTGCCCATGCCGCGCGCGCCCCAGAGCAGGACGTTGTTGGCCGGCAGGCCGCGTGCGAAGCGATCGGTGTTGTCGACCAGGATGTCGCGCACGCGGTCGACGCCCTTCAGAAGCACCATCTCGACGCGATTGACCTTCGGCACCGGCTGCAGCGTGCCGGTCGAGGCCTGCCAGACGAAGGCATCGGCGGCGTCGGGGTCGAAGGCAGGGCGTGCCGGCGGTACGGCGCGCTCGATCAGGGCGATCAGCCGGTCGAGACGATCGGCGACGGATTTCAGCGTATCTTCTGTCACAGTGCATTTCCTCGGGCCCGTCCCTACCTCTCGTTCTGTCGAGGGGGCGCGGACCTGCCGGCGGTGGGGTGAATGGCGTCCCGGACGAAGGCGAAACGCCGCATCCGGCCCTCCGGGCGATCTCTTCCCGCATGCAAGCGAGGGTTCCGGACGACAATCGCCACTATCATGCCGGTGCGGCCATTTGCAAAGGCCTGCCGCGTCGTTATATTCCGCGCCGTTTCGCGTACCGCTGTCTCTCCCTATGTGAAGGTCGGCGCAAACCACGCGTCTTGATCCGACGGGCCGCCAGCGGACCCGCCAACGCTACAGGGAGCATCCATTTCCATGTTCATTACCCCCGCCTTCGCTCAGGCCGCCGGCGCACCCGCTGGTGGTGCCGACCTGCTCATCCAGTTCGTGCCGTTCATCTTCGTCTTCGCCATCATGTGGTTCCTGATGATTCGGCCGCAGCGGCAGAAGCAGAAGGCGCATCAGGAGATGATCAAGGGTGCGCGCCGCGGCGACACGGTCGTGATGTCGGGCGGCCTGATCGGCAAGATCAACAAGGTCGTCGATGATTCCGAAGTCCTGCTGGAAGTGGCCGAGGGCGTCCGCGTTCGCGTCTCGCGCTCTGCCATCGCCGACGTGCGCGCCAAGGGCGAGCCGGCCAAGGACGGCGAATAAGCCACCGCTTAGCTCCCCCTGATACAACGGCCCCTCGGGGCCGAGATCGACTGGAACGGTTTCCATGCTGCACTTTACACGCTGGAAGATGATTGCGATCCTGGCCGTCGTGGTGGTCGGGCTCCTCGCGGCGCTTCCCAATCTCTTCTCGAAGGAAACCGTTCAATCCTGGCCGAGCTGGGTGCCGAAACGGCAAATGGTCCTCGGCCTGGATCTCCAGGGGGGCGCCTATCTCCTCTATGAGGTGGATCGGCAGGATTACGTGCAGAAGCGCCTGCGTTCGCTCGTGGGCGACATCCGCAAGGCGATGCTGCAGGAGCCGCGCATCGGCTATTCGGGCCTCGGTGTCCAGGGGCAGGGCGTGCAGCTCCGCGTCCGGGACCTGTCGCAGCTCGACGAGGTGCGCAAGCGCCTCGAGCCGTTGCGCAACCAGCTTTCCACGTCAGCGCTCGGTGGCACGGCCGTCAACGAATTCGACCTGAACGTCGGCAGCGACGGCCTGGTCCAGATGTCCTATTCGGAAGCCGGCCTTGAGCAGCGCATCCGCCAGATCGTCGATCAGTCGATCGAGGTCATCGGCCGCCGTATCGACCAGCTTGGCACCGTCGAGCCGTCGATCCAGCGTCAGGGCTCGGACCGCATCCTCGTCGAGGCGCCCGGCCTCGACGATCCCGAGCGCCTGAAGACGCTCGTCGGCCAGACCGCGCAGCTGACCTTCCACCTCGTCGATACCGGCGTTTCGCCGACGGCCGACACGCGCAAGCCGGGCACCATCGTCCTGAACTCGAACGACAACCCGCCGGTTCCCTACGTGCTCGAGGAAGCGCCGCTCCTCACCGGCGAGGACCTGACCGACGCGCAGGCCACCTTCGACCAGCGCACCAACGAGCCGGTCGTGTCGTTCCGCCTTTCGAGCTCCGGCGCGCGCGTCTTCGGCGACGTCACCGCTAAGAACGTCAACCGGCCCTTCGCCATCGTCCTCGACGACAAGGTGATCTCGGCCCCGGTCATCCGCGAGCCCATTCTCGGCGGTTCCGGCCAGATCTCCGGCAATTTCTCGATCCAGTCGGCCACGGCGCCGACTCGATCCGCTCCGGCAAGATCGCCGCCATCATCGGCACCGCCGCGGTCTGCGCCTTCATGGTGATGACCTATGGCGTGCTGGGCTGGATCGCCAATATCGCGGTGATCGTGAACGTCATCCTGATCTTCTCCATCGTGACGATCCTGGGCGCGACGCTGTCGCTACCCGGCATCGCCGGCGTGATCATCACGGTCGGCACCGCGGTGGACTCCAACGTTCTGATCTATGAGCGCATACGCGAGGAATATCGCGCAGGGCGATCGGCGATCGCGTCCATCGACGCCGGCTTCCACAAGGCGCTCGGCACCATTCTCGACGCGAACGTGACCACCCTGATCGCAGCCCTCGTGCTCTTCTACATGGGGTCGGGCCCGATCCGCGGCTTCGCCGTCACGCACGCCATCGGCGTCGCGACGACGATGTTCACGGCGTTCACCTTCACCCGCCTCCTGGTCGCGATGTGGGTGCGTTGGCGCCGTCCGACCAAGATCACGCTCTGAACCGAAGCGAGGACAGAAACCATGGCTCATCTTCGCATCGTTCCTGACAACACCAGCATCCCGTTCATGCGGATGCGGAAGTGGACGTTTCCACTCGCCGCCTTCCTGTCGGTGATGTCGGTGATCCTGTTCTTCGCCGTCGGCCCCAACTACGGCATCGACTTCCTCGGCGGCACCTCCTGATCCGCAGCGGCCAGCAGACCGGCGGCGGGGAGGCCCAGCAGGCCGCCATCGCCAAGATCCGCACGGCACTCGCCGATCAGGCGGAGTTCCGCCGGACCGAAATCGTCGGCCCGCGCGTTTCGGGCGAACTGGCCTACAAGGGCACCATGGCGATGCTGGTGACCTTCGCCGCTATCGCCATCTATGTGTGGTTCCGCTTCGAATGGCAGTTCGCCGTCGGCTCGATCATCTCGGCCGCCAACGTCGTGGTGATGACCTTCGGCTTCTATGTCGTCACGCAGCACGAGTTCAATCTGACCTCGCTCGCTGCCATCCTGACGACGATCGGCTATTCGCTGAACGACACGGTCGTGGTCTATGACCGAATTCGCGAAACGCTGCGAAAGTACAAGAAGATCCCGCTCGGCGACCTGATCGACCGCGCCATCAACGACATGCTCGGCCGTACCGTCATCACGACGGTGACGACGCTGATCGCGCTGTTCTCGCTCTACCTGTTCGGTGGCGAGGTCATCCAGGCGTTCACGCTCGCCATGATCTTCGGCGTGCTCGCGGCGATCTTCTCGTCGGTCTGCGTGGCCGCGCCGATCCTGATCTATTTCGGCGTGCGCTCGGACCAGATGACGAAGAAGGAAGACGTGGAGGCGGCCGGCAAGGCCTGATCCGGCATGGCGCTCTTCACGCGGCCATCCAAATCGCTGCGCCCCCAGCACTTTCCTGGACAGGCGCCGATCGACGTCTACGGCGAAGGGGTTTTCCGCTTCGCCGAGATGTCGCACTCCGGCTCGCTTCTCTGCCTGCCGAGCGGCATCTATGGATGGCCGGTCGCCGGCGCCGCCGAGATCACCGCCGAGACGCTCTCGGATGTGTTCGCCGAGGCGGCCGACGTCGCGCTGCTGGTGATCGGTTGCGGCCGCGATATCGTGGTGGTGCCGAAGGAACTGCGCGAGCAGCTCAAGGCGGCCGGCATCGGCGTCGAGGTGATGGCCACGGGCCCGGCGGTGCGCACCTACAACATCCTGCTCGCCGAGGGCCGCCCCGTCGCGGCGGCGCTCGTCGTCGTCTGATTGGTTTCGTTTGATGGACGTCTTCGCCCTTTGCGCCGATGAAGTGCGCGCGCATGACCGCGATCGGTATCTCGCCGATCTGTTCGCCCCGGAAGCGAAGCGGCGCTATCTCTTCGCGCTCCACGCCTTCAACCTCGAGATCGTGCGGGTGCGGGAACTCGTCAGCGATCCGATGCCGGGCGAGATCCGCCTGCAATGGTGGCGTGACGTCCTGGCCGGCGAGGCGAGGGGCGAGGTGGCGGGACACCCGGTCGCCGCCGCCCTGCTCGAAACCATCGGCCTGCACCATCTCCCGCGCGCCGCCTTCGACAACCTGATCGAGGCGCACATCTTCGATCTCTACAACGATCCGATGCCGACGCTCGGCGATCTTGAAGGCTATGCCGGCGAGACGGTCTCCGTATTGATTCAGCTGGCCGCGCTCGTGCTCGCCGGCGGCGAGGATCCGCATACGGCGGATGCGGCCGGCCATGCCGGCGTCGCGCAGGCGCTGACCGGGCTGATGCGCGCACTGCCGTTCCACGCCCGCCGGCAGCAATTGTTCCTGCCGGCCGACCTCATGGACCGTCACGGCGTCAGGGCCGACGACATCTTTGCCGGCCGGACGACGCCGGAACTGCTGGCGCTCTTGGCCGACCTGCGCGCCACCGCTCGCCGTCATCTCGAAGCCGGTCGCGTCGCGCTATCGCATGCCGACCGCGTGGCGTTGCCGGCGTTCCAGCCGATCGCGCTCGTCGAGCCGATGCTGAAGCTGATGGACCGGGCCGATTATGATCCGTTCAAGACAGCGATCGACCCGCCGCAATGGAAGCGGCAGCTTTGGCTGTGGCGCGCGGCGCGTCGGGGCCGGTTCTAGGCCTGGCTCTGTCGGCTGCGGCTGCCGCGTGGCGAGGCTGGAGGCAATCTCACCCTCGACCGTCATCCCTGCGAAAGCAGGGATCCATGCTTCGGCAATTCCCGCACCCGGCGAGCGTGCTGGTTAGTCGCCCAATCAAGCGGCCCAGCCACCTGCGCGACGGCCAAATGGATCCCGGATCTCCGCTTCGCTGCGTCCGGGACGACGGCGAGCGGGTGGTGAGCTGGAAGGTGCCATTTCACAGAGCGCCGCTTTGAGTGAATGCCCCTGGCCCTCGCCTGAAGCCCAGGGCGCGATGCCCGTCACGTCGCCCCGTGCGTCAGTATGTCGATGTTGTGGGCATGGCGGACGGCGCCGCGCGCGGCCTCGCTCTGGTTGAAGATCTCCAGCGTCTCGGTCTCGTCCTCGCCGACGGGCATCAGCGCGGCGTCCATGTAGCGCGCCTTGTCGGGACTGGCCTCGATGCGGCGGCGCTTCCATTCGAGCTTGCCGAGCAGCCACAGTAGCCTGGCGCTTTTTGCGACCGTCTCGAGCGCCTCGCGCGGATAGAAGCGCCAGGCGGGCTCGATCGGCATCCCGGGGCGGCGGTCGAGCCGGTCCTTGAAGCGAAGGACGCCGCCCTGCAGCGGATGGACGTGCTCGACGTCGACGGAGGTCGAGAACCACATCAAGAGCTTCATGATGCTGGTCGTCCTCACCCCGGTGGCGGCGGCGCGGCGCAGGATCGTCACCATGTGCTCCGGCGAATAGAACAGCCGCCAGGCGTCGCGATAGATGCCTTCCCATTCCTGCTGCGACATGCGCTCATGGCCAGTCACGGCATGTTCGAGATCGTATTTGTTGAGGTCGCCGTCCATCGCGATGCCCTTGCGATGCAGCGACTGGTGGTCCTCCGAGCCGGGGAGCGGCGTCAGGAAGAAGAACTCCAGGATATCGAGCGGCAGCTCGCGCTGGATGATGCCGATGTCGCGGCGGATGCTCTCCGGCGTGTCGTTCGGAAAGCCGAGGATGTAGCCGGCATAGGTGATGATGCCCTGCCGCTTCCAGTCGAGCAGCATCCGTCGATATTCGGTGATCTTGTTCTGGCGCTTCTTCGCCGCCATCAGGTTGTCCGGATTGATGTTCTCCAGCCCGATGAAGACGCGGGTGACGCCGGCCCGTTTGCACTTCGCGATGAAGTTGGGGATCTTGTGGCAGAGCGTGTCGACCTGGATCATCAGGCCGATGCGCATTCCCTCCCGCTCGCGCAGGGCGATGATGCGGTCGAGGATGATCTCCCAGTCCTTGTTGCGGGCGAAATTGTCGTCTGTGATGAAGTAGTTGTGGATGCCCTGCGCCAGGTTTTCGCGGATCAGCTTCTCGACGTCATCCGGCGAGCGGCGGCGGGACTTGCGGCCCTGGACGTTGATGATGGTGCAGAACGAGCACTGGAACGGGCAGCCGCGGCCGGCGTCGAAGGAGGTGTTGCCGCCGAGCGTGCGGGCGACGTAGCCGGCCGGCAGGAAGGGAGGTGGCGTGCCTTCGACGCTCGGCAGTTCCTTCATGTAGTTGTAGAGCGGCTGCAGCGTGCCGGCGGCGGCGTCGAGCAGCACGCGGTCGAGCCGCTCCTCCGCCTCGCCGGCGAACAGGCTGACGCCGATGTCGAGTGCCTGCTGCAGGTCGACATGCAGGTCCGGCAGCATGGCGAGGCAGCCCGAGACGTGGAAGCCGCCCATCGCCACCGGGATGCCGGCTTCCCGCAGCGGTCGCGCGAGATCGAGCGCATGCGGATACTGGTTCGACTGGACGCCGACCAGCCCGACCAGTCCGAAATTGCCGTTCTGGCGGAATTCCTCGATCAGCCGGTCGATCCGGACGCGCGTATTGGTTTCGTCGATGGCGCGGATGTCGAGGATGACATCGTCGCCCAGAACCTTGCGCGCGTCACAATCGGCGGCGAGGCCATAGAGGCTGGCGAGCGAGTTGGAGGGGATCGACGACCGGAACCAGCGGATCACATAGCCGTCGTCGTCGTAGTGCGAGGGCTTGATCAGGACCAGGAGAAAGGGGCGCTTCATGGCAGCGCCCCGCAATGCACGTCGGACTGCATGTCTGGCTTCCCCCTTGCGGTGGCATTAGCGCATGCGAATTCTCGGACTGGGCATCAAATCAGATCGTGCAGTGACTTTACGGAAGGCCGGCGCGTTCGGCAATGCCGCGCGCCGGCCCTTCTGGCGGGTCTACTCGGCGGCGGCGACCGAGGCCGGGCCGTTCAGCCAGGCCGAGGCATCGGCGCGGGCGCGGGCGGTGAGCGCCTTCTTCTTGGCAATCGCCTTGTCATTGCCGCGCAGCTTCACGCCGGGCTCGCGCGGGATCTCGACCGGCGGGAACAGGCCGAAATTGACGTTCATCGGCTGGAACGAGCGGCTGCCAGCGTCCTCGTCGACGAGATGGCCGCCGGTGATGTGGCCGAGCAGGGCGCCGAACGCCGTCGTGACGGGCGGCGTCACCGGCACCTCGCCGAGGCGCTCGGCGGCGGCAAAGCGGCCGGCCAGCAGGCCGATCGAGGCGGATTCGACATAGCCCTCGCAGCCGGTGATCTGGCCGGCGAAGCGCAGGCGCGGCTGCGCCCTGAGACGAAGCAGCGGATCGAGCAGCTTGGGCGAGTTCAGGAAGGTGTTGCGATGCAGGCCGCCGAGACGAGCGAACTGCGCGTTCTCCAGGCCCGGGATCATGCGCAGCACGTCGGTCTGGGCGCCATATTTCAGCTTCGTCTGGAAGCCGACCATGTTGTAGAGCGTGCCGAGCGCATTGTCCTGGCGCAGCTGCACGATCGCGTGCGGCTTGACGGTCGGGTTGCGCGGATTGGTGAGGCCGACCGGCTTCATCGGGCCGAAGCGCAGCGTCTCGCGGCCGCGGTTCGCCATGATCTCGATCGGCAGGCAGCCGTCGAAATAGGGCGTCGAGGCTTCCCAGTCCTTGAAGTCAGTGGTGTCGCCGGCGATCAGCGCGTCGAGGAAGGCGTTGTACTGTGCCTCGTCCATCGGGCAGTTGATGTAGTCGGCGCCGTTGCCGCCGGGGCCGACCTTGTCGTAGCGCGACTGGAACCAGGCGACGTCCATGTCGATCGAATCGAAATAGACGATCGGCGCGATGGCGTCGAAGAAGGCGAGCGCGTCGGCGCCGGTCAGGCCGCGGATCGCGTCGGAGAGGTCCGGCGAGGTCAGGGGGCCGGTGGCGACGATGACATTGTCCCACTCGGCTGGCGGCAGGCCGGCGATCTCGTTGCGGTCGATGGTGACGAGGGGGTGCTCCTCGAGCGCCTTGGTGACGGCCTGCGAGAAACCCTCGCGGTCGACGGCGAGCGCGCCGCCGGCGGGCACCTGGTTGGCATCGCCCATGCGCATGATCAGCGAGTTCGCCATGCGCATTTCCGCGTGCAGCAGACCGACCGCATTGGTGTCTGCATCGTCGGAACGGAACGAGTTGGAGCAGACGAGCTCGGCAAGGCCGTCCGTCTTGTGGGCGTCCGTCGCACGGACCGGGCGCATCTCGTGCAGGACGACGGGAATGCCGCGATTGACGATCTGCCAGGCCGCTTCAGAGCCGGCCAGGCCACCGCCGATGATGTGAATGGGATCTGTTTTCATGGCGCGGAGATTATTGCGCCGGGGCCATTCGGACAACCGCGCAGTTCGCGATTGGGCCCGGACAAAAGAAAACGCCCGTCGGGGAGGAGGTCGACGGGCGTTCTCTTTGGGTGGCGCTTCGCGAGGGAGGAGGTTCGCTGGCGCCTTATCGCGGGAACGAGGGAGGAGGTTCGTTCCCGTCGAATTCCGTATTCGGCTCAGTAACCGGCCGTCTGCTTGGCGATCTGGGTGATGTCGCCGCGGTTGATGCCAAGATCATTGAGCTCGCGATTGGTCAGGCGCATCAGCTCACCGTAGGTCTCACGGTACTTGCGCCAGTTCTTGTAGGAAGCGAGGATGTTCACGGCCACGGTCATATTCCTTCGGACAAACGGATCTTTTCGGTCGGGCGGCTCAATCTGTTTCGTCTGCCGTCCTTGTTGATCTCAATGTAGGGGAAGACGACTGGCAGGAGCACTGCGTAAATGCGCATGGCTGCGCTGCAGATGATGCAGAGCAGCATGTGAAAGTGACTAAATGTTGCGCTGCAATATTGCCTAAAGAGGCAGCGGCCGACACGATGAGACGCTTGGGGAATCGCGGGGCGGCCGCTCGTCGCTCTGCAAAGGGGGATGCCGCATGTCACGGAAGCGCGCCTTTGCCGGATGGATGGCCTTGCCGTTGTTGCTGGGCCTGGCAGGGCCGGCCTTCGCCGACGCGTTTCAGCCGGTGACGATCCGCTATTGCCACGGCTATGGCTGCAAGATGCGATCGCCGGTGACCTTCTCCCGCGCCGATCTCGCCAACCTGAAGCGCATCCTCGATAGCGGCAAGGCTAGCCCGGCGGCCGAGCGCGCCGCGATTTCGCGCGCCGACCAGTGGTACGAGCGCAAGGCGGGCGCCGCGACCGGCACGTCGAATGACGGCGCCAAGGACACCTATGAGCTTTTCACGCCGCTGTCGGAGATCGACTGCGTCGACGAGACCGTCAACACCACTACGTTGCTGGAACTCGTCGACAGCCGGGGATGGCTGCGCCACCACAAGGCGGGCCGCCCGGCCAATCGGGGCTTCCTGATCGACGGACGCTATCCGCACAACACCGCGACGATCGTCGAGAAGGCCGGTGGCAAGCGGTGGGTGGTCGACAGCTGGGTGCGCGCCAATGCCGAGCCGCCCGACATCAAGCCGCTGGATGCCTGGAAGCGGGAGGGCGGGCGGCGCGGCTGAGGGAGCTACAGCCGGGTGCCCATCCGCCGCGACGGTAGCGGCTCCGCTGCGCCGCGCCCGTTCGCAACAAGACATGTCCGCCCGCCGACCGGCGCACCTGTCTTGTCTTGGTCGCATGTCCTTGGTCGTCTTGTCGTCGCAAGTCCTGCCCTGATGCTCCCCACCAGGACATCTCCCTGCTTCGGCGAAGAAGCAGGGAAGCCGGATATGTTGTTGCTGGATCACGGCTTCCTCGAGTGAGGATCCACCCGATGCGTCCCAGACCCGATATTCCCTTGGGACGCTGCCCGCATCCCGTCCTCGCCATGCCGTCGCGATGGCGAGGAATTCCATTTC
>JAFKJZ010000492.1 GCA_017305815.1 Hyphomicrobiales bacterium | reverse complement strand
TGCCTCGCGCTTGCGCGCCGTCGAAACCGACGGCGCCATCAATGCCTTCACGACATCGCTCGTCCCGCATTCCGGGCAGGTCACGGCACGCGCCTTGGCGGCCTTGTCATAGGCAGCCGCATCACGGAACCAGCTTTCGAAATCGTGCCCGGCGGTGCAGACGAGATTGTATCGGATCATGGAGCCTATATGGGGATCAGCTCACGAAGGTGCCAACCTGCGGCATCTCCGGCAGCGAAAAATCGCGTGCATTGACCAGGGCGGGGATCGCCTGCCGCGCCGAAACCGAGAAGGCGGGGTCGATCTCGGCGATGATGAAGCCCGGCTGATCATCGGCCTCCGCAAGGATCTTGCCCCATGGGTCAACGATCATGCTGTGGCCATAGGTATCGCGGCCGTCCTCGTGATGGCCGGCCTGCGCCGCCGCGATGACATAGGAGCCGGTCTCGATGGCGCGCGAACGCAGCAGGACATGCCAATGCGCCTCGCCGGTCTTCTTGGTGAAGGCGGCGGGCACGGCGAGCACGGCGGCGCCGGCCTTGGCCAGCGTCCGGTGCAGGGCCGGGAAACGGACGTCGTAGCAGATCGTCATGCCGACCTTGGTCCAGGGCAGGTCGGCAACGACGGCGGTGTCGCCGGCGCGATAGGTCGCGGATTCGCGATAGCTCTCGCCGCCCGACAGGTCGACGTCGAACATGTGGATCTTGTCATAGCGCCCGATGATGGCGCCGTTTGGCGCGATCAGGAACGAGCGATTGGCGATGTGGTCGTCAGGGAGCTTGATCGCCATCGAGCCGATATGAAGATGGATGCCCAACTCGCGCGCGATCTCGCGGAAACGCTGCAGCGACGGGTCGATTTCTTCCGGCCCGATCGCGGCGAGAAGCGCCGCCTTGTCGCGGTCGAGGATCGTCGTCATCTCGGGCGTCAGCACATATCCGGCGCCGGCCGCTGCCGCCGCCCGGATCAGAGCCTCGGCGTCGTCAACATTCGCCGCCACCGATCGTCCACTTCGCATCTGGACGCAAGCCGCCTTGAAGCTCGTCATCGGCTTTCTCCTTGATTGAATGAATGAAAGTGGCGACCGTCAGGACGCCAGAAGCAGGTCCAGCCGGCCTTGGCCGTCGAGGTCATGCAGGTCGTCGCAGCCGCCGACATGGGTGTCGCCGATGAAGATCTGCGGGAAGGTGGCACGCCCGCTGGCGCGCGCGATCATTTCCTGGCGCAGGTCCGGTTTCCCGGTCGCGTCGAATTCCACGTAGGCGACGCCTTTCTTTTCCAGAAGGCGCTTGGCAGCCGAACAATATCCGCAGGCTTGCCGGGTGTAGATGATCACTTCGGCCATGTTCACGAAGACGACGACGTCGACGGCGGCCGCTCCGCCGCGAAGAAGCGCCCGCGTCACGGCCTTGGCCGTCGCCCCTGTCGTGTAGACGTCGTCGACGAGGAGAACCCGCCGTCCGGCGAGCTTTTGCCGCGCTTCAGGCGACACGCGAAAGGCACCCTGGACATTGGCGGCGCGTTCCGAAACCCTTAATCCGACCTGCCGGCGCGTCGGCTTGATGCGGTCGACAAGATCGGGGACATGCGGCTTTTCCAGCCGCCGCGCGACCTCGGCCGCGATCATGGCCGACTGGTTGAATCGCCGTTGCCAGAGCCGGCGCGGATGCAGCGGCACCGGCGCGACGAGCTCTGCCCCGACTCCGAGATCGTCAGCCGCCCTTGCCATCATAGCGGCCATAGAGCGAGCAAGCTCGGTATGGTCATGATACTTCAGGCCCTGGACGATTCGGCCGGAGAATTCGTCATAGATCGCGACGGCCCGCAGGCGATCGAAGGGTGGCGGATCGGCGATCGCCTCGGCCGACAGCGCGTCGGGACCGATGTCGTAGCCGAAGGGGATCGCGAGCCGCTGGCAGAACGGCCGCTCGATCAGCCGCAGCCGGCCCCAGCAGCCGGCGCAGAGCGCCCCGGCGCTGGCGACGGGCCGGCCGCAGGCGAGACAGCCCGGCGGCAGCGCGAGATCCAGCGCGAACCGCCCGGCAGTCGCAAGACCTGCCCGAAGCGAGGCCAACCATGCCGATTTGTCGACCGCAGCGCCCTCTCGCATGACGCAACGTAATGCAGAACGGCTTTGACCGGAAGGGCGGCGAGTCCCATAACCGCCGCGACCACACCCATCAGGAAGGCTGCTCCATGGCCGGCGCCCCCATTCTCTTCGATCGAAGCCTGCTCGCGCTGCACCGCGCCCGCGCCGAACGGCTCGCCATCCCCGGCAGCGATTTCCTGCTCGCGCGCACGATCGACGATTTGATGGACCGCCTGTCGACCGTGAACCGCCACTTCGAGCAGGCGGCCGACATCGGCGATCTGTCGCCGGCGCTCGCCGCGGCGCTCGCGGCGCACGGCCAGGGCGGCACGGTCCGGCGCGTCCGGCCGGACGAAAACGAGGCGCTGCCGCTGGAGCCGGGATCGGTCGATCTCGCCGTCAGCGCGCTTTCCTTCCAGTGGATCAACGACCTGCCGGGCCTGCTCGCCCAGATCAAGCGCGCGCTGAAGCCGGACGGGCTGCTGCTGGCGACGCTGGTGGGCGGCGACACGCTGCAAGAGCTGCGCGCCGTGCTGACCGAGGCGGAGAGCGACATCCGTGGCGGCGCCGCCCCACGCGTCGCCCCGTTCGCCGATGTCCGCGACATCGGCGCGCTGCTGCAGCGGGCCGGCTTCGCCCTTCCGGTGGCCGACACCGACCGGTTCACCGTGCGCTATGACAGCATGTTCCATCTGATGCGCGACCTGCGCGCCATGGGGGCGACCAATGCGCTGACGGCGCGCGATCCGCGCCCGCTCACCCGCGCGATCCTCGCCCGGGCCGCCACGCTCTATGCCGAACGCTATGCGGACGCCGACGGCCGCGTTCGCGCGACGTTCGAGCTGATCGCCCTTTCCGGCTGGGCGCCGCATGAAAGCCAGCAGAAGCCGCTGAAGCCCGGCTCGGCCAAGATGCGCCTCGCCGATGC
Source organism: Hyphomicrobiales bacterium (assembly GCA_017305815.1). Classification (GTDB taxonomy): domain Bacteria; phylum Pseudomonadota; class Alphaproteobacteria; order Rhizobiales; family Kaistiaceae; genus Kaistia; species Kaistia nematophila. Next base: position 5,441 of record JAFKJZ010000492.1, on the reverse strand, counting down.
GCTCGAGGCGGCGCGGAAGGAACGCGAGGGATCGTAGGACTGAGGAAGCGTCAGGATTCGGCGACGAGCGCGACGGCGCGCTCATAGAGCGAGACGATGCCGCCGCCGGTGAAGGTCACGGCGACCAGCGCCAGCACGATGACGCCGATGATCAGCCCGTACTCGATGGCGACCGCCCCGCGACGGGCGCGCAGCAGGCGAAACAGGGAAGGACCAGAGGCCGCACGCATCGACTACGCCTTGCCGTCGGGACGGCAGGGCCCTGCCCCCGTCCTCACGGTGCCGCGACGCGCGGCACCTTCAGGCGGGAGCCTCGCGCAAACTCATAAAAGCTCGATTAACGGCGCGATCAGCGGCTCGTCGGCCGGTGGCATCGGATAGTCACGCAACTGCTTGGCGCGCACCCACTTGATCGCCTGCCCCTCGAGGCTGCGCGGGAAGCCCGTCCAGCGCCGGCAGACATAGAGCGGCATCAGGAGGTGGAAGTCGTCATAGGTGTGGCTGGCGAAGGTAAGCGGCGCCAGGCAGGCCGTCTTGGTCTCGACGCCGAGTTCCTCACGCAGCTCGCGGATCAGCGCGTCTTCCGGCGTCTCGCCGGCATCGACCTTGCCGCCGGGAAACTCCCAGAGGCCGGCAAGAGCTTTTCCCTCCGGCCGCTGCGCGATCAGGATGCGGTTGTCGGCATCGACCAGCGCGCAGGCGACGACGAGAAGCAGGCGGCGTGTCATCAGAACCTCGCGGGAGATCAGGCCGGACGGCGATAGTGATAGCGATACTGCTCGACGAAGCCGAGGCCTTCATAGAGGGCGATCGCAGCGGCATTCTCGGATGTCACCTGGATCGCGGCCGCGGTCGCGCCATTCTCCAGCGTCCAGCCGAGGGCGGCCCGCATGACCGAGGCGCCATAGCCCTGACGCCGCCTCGCCCGGTCGGTGACGACATTCAGGAACACGCCGATGCCGCAGGCGTTGACGGCGAGCGCGGCGGCCGCCGGCGTGCCGTCCGGCGCATAGCAGACGATGCCGCGCGCTTCCGGCGCGACCAGGCCGAGCAGGATCTTCAGCGTCTCGACCTCCTTGGCGGAGGCCTGGCTCAGCACGGACTGGGCGCGATACCAGCGGGGATCCATCGGGTTGAAATAGCGTATATCGCCGGTCGGCTCGAAGGAGGCGCCATGCAGGTCCATCGCCAGCACGCGGCTTTCCTCGAACTCCGTCCAGCCGGCGTGGTCGAGCGCGTCCAGCACCCGTGCGCCGGCAAGCGGCGTCACGCGGAACACCGGCTCGATGCCATGGCGGGTCGACAGCGCCGCGAGATAGGCGATCCGGCGCTCGGCCTCGTCCTCATCCTCCGGGTCGAGGCTCTGGAACGAGTTCGAACGCTTCGAATAGCCATGCGCGAAGCGCCAGATCCAGGCGCCGTCATGCACGTTGCCGACGGCCGGCCAGGCGGAAAGACAAGCAGCCTCGATGCCGAGGATAGACGGCAGCGTGGCCACGTCAGCTCCGATAATCGCCATTGATCGCGACATATTCCTTGGTCAGGTCGCAGGTCCACACGGTGGCCCTGCCCTCGCCGAGGCCGATCTCGGCCGTCACGACGATTTCCTTGTTCTTCATGTAGGCGGAGGCGACGGCCTCTGAATAGGCCGGGTCGCGCTCGCCCTCGAAGGCGACGCGAGTTTCGCCGAAGGAGATCGACAGGCGGTCGCGGTCGGCCGGCTCGCCGGCCTTGCCGACAGCCATGACGACGCGACCCCAATTGGCGTCCTCGCCGGCCGCCGCCGTCTTGACCAGCGGCGAATTGGCGATCGACAGCGCGATGCGCTTGGCGGAGGCGTCGGAGACGGCGCCCTCGACGCGGACCTCGATCAGCTTGCGGGCGCCCTCGCCGTCGCGCGCCACCTGGATGGCGAGGTCGAGCAGCACCTCGTCGAGCGCCCTGGCGAAATCGGCGAGGCGCGGGTCGGCGGCGTCGGTGATCACCTCCGCCCCGGCGGCCTTGCCGGTGGCGAAGAGGAGCAGCGTGTCGGAGGTGGAGGTGTCGCTGTCGACGGTGACGGAATTGAAGCTGCCCACGACGCCCTTCGAAAGCAGCGCCTGCAGCACGGGGGCGGCGATGGCGGCGTCGGTGGCGACGAAGGAGAGCATGGTCGCCATGTCGGGGGCGATCATGCCGGCGCCCTTGGCGATGCCGTTGATCGTGACCGTCGCGGCGCCGAGCTTGACCTTGCGGGTCGAGCCCTTCGGGAAGGTGTCGGTGGTCATGATGGCGCGGGCGGCGTCGACCCAGGGGCCGTCGGCGGCGCGGGCAGCGGCGTCCGGCAGGACGGCGGCAAATTTCTGCGCGTCGAGCGGCTCGCCGATCACGCCGGTCGAGGCGAGGAAGACCTCGTCCGGCCGGCAGCCGGCGACCTTGGCGGCCAGCTCGCCCTGCAGACCGGTGGTCTCGCGGCCCTTCTTGCCGGTGAAGGCGTTGGCGTTGCCGGAATTGACCAGCAGCGCCCGGGCGGTGCCGCCCTTCAGCGAGTCCCGGCACCAGTCGACCGGGGCCGACGGGCATTTCGACTTGGTGAAGACGCCGGCGACGGTGGTGCCTTCCGCGAACAGCGCCAGGAAGACGTCGAGGCGGTTCTTGTACTTGATGCCAGCCTCAGCGGTCGCGAAGCGGACGCCCTCGATCGGCGGCATGTCGGGAAAGGGGACGGCGAGCGGGGAGACGGCAGTGGACATGATGCCTCGGCGGTTTCGGGCAAAGGAGGCCCTCCCTGTGCCCGAACCGCCTGTCACGCGCAAGCCGTTTCGGAGCGTCGGGAGGGAACGGCGGCCATCCTCAAATGCAAAAGGGCCGGAACGATGTCCGGCCCTTCCGTTAGCAATCCGTTAACCCTACGGCAGAGTTTACTGCGCCGGCTGCGCGTCCGGGGCGGCCTTCAGAGCCGGGTCGACGATATCGACCTTGCTGTCCTTGCGCAGGCCCGCGACCGTGTCGACGAAGGTGTCGCGCAGGACGAGCTGGCGAACCTGGTCCTTGACCTGATCATAGGTCGGCAGCGGCTGCTTGCGCTTCTCGACCGACTTGATGATGTGGAAGCCGTACTGCGTCTTGACCGGCTTCTCGGTGTACTTGCCGGGCTCGAGCGCGAACGCCGCGTCCTCGAACTCCTTGATCATCTTGCCCTTGGTGAAGAAGCCGAGGTCGCCGCCCATCTTGGCGGAGCCGGGGTCCTTCGACTTCTCGGCCGCGAGCTTGGCGAAGTCGCCGCCCTTGTCGAGCTCCTTGATGATCGCCTTGGCCTCGTCCTCGGTCTCGACCAGGATGTGCTGGGCGTGGACTTCCTCTTCCGGCACGATCTTGGCGATCTCGGCCTCATAGCGCTTCTTGACCGCCTCGTCGGTCACGGCGAGATCGACCTTGGCGCGGAAGAACTCGTTGCGAAGCGCGCGGGCGCGCAGCAGATCGAGCCGGCGCTGGAACTCCTCCGACTTGTCGAGGCCGTCCTTCTCGGCGGCGCCCGCCATCAGGCGCAGGTCGATCAGCACGTCGAGGATCGCCTTGCGGCGCTGGTCGGGAGCGACCTTCGCCAGTTCCTCGGAGAAGTCCTCGCCGGCCAGCGTCAGGTCGGCTTCGGTGATCGGCTTGCCGTTGACGGTGGCGACGACGGCCTTCGGATCGACCGGAGCGGCGGGCGCGGCGGCCGGCGCCGCAGCCGGCGCGGCGTCCTGGGCCACGGCGGGTGCCGCCAGCGCCATCAGGCCGAGCACGGCCAAAGCAGGCCCGCGCAAGGCCGTAAGGGAAGTTGCGACACGAGACTTCATGGACTTGTCCTGTTCCGTTACGGAGAGAGAAGTGAAGAGCATAGCCAGTTCCTCACGATCACGTGCGTGGATCCGCTGCAATTCCGGCATTTTCCGGGCATGGAACCGCTGGTCGTCCACGTTGACAACCCTTGTGCCCCCTCTTATCTGTCTCGGAACTCGGCGTCCAGAACGCTGTGAGAGGTGACGGCGCGCCTAACGGTTTCCGGCCTTCGTCGCAGCGATCGCGCCGACAACACGAACCCGGCGCCCCTTGCCTTCTTTGAGCGGGCCGGACCCAACATCAAGGATGGCCCATGGTCGGTCTCGGTTCGCTTGCGCGCAAAATTTTCGGCTCGGCCAATGACCGCCGCGTCAAGGGCTATCGGCCCGTCGTCGCGCAGATCAACGCGCTGGAAGCCGAAATGTCGGCGCTCTCCGACGACCAGCTTCGCGCCCGCACCGAACAGTTCAAGCGCGAGATCGCCGGCGGCAAGACCGTCGACGACCTGCTGGTCCCCGCCTTCGCCACCGTCCGCGAGGGCGCCAAGCGCGCGCTCGGCATGCGCCACTTCGACGTGCAGATGATCGGCGGCATGGTGCTGAACGACGGCTCCATCTCGGAAATGAAGACCGGCGAAGGCAAGACGCTGATGGCGACGCTGCCGGTCTACCTGAACGCGCTGACCGGCAAGGGCGTCCACGTCGTCACCGTTAACGACTACCTCGCCTCGCGCGACGCCGAATGGATGGGCCGGCTCTACCGCTTCCTCGGCCTGTCGGTCGGCGTCATCGTGCATGGCCTCGACGACGACCAGCGCCGCGCGGCTTACGCCTGCGACATCACCTACGGCACCAACAACGAGTTCGGCTTCGATTATCTGCGCGATAACATGAAGTACGAGCTCGGCCAGATGGTGCAGCGCCCGCATCACTACGCGATCGTCGACGAAGTCGACTCGATCCTGATCGACGAGGCGCGCACGCCGCTGATCATCTCCGGCCCGCTCGACGACCGCTCGGAGCTCTACAACACGATCGACACCTTCATCCCCTCGCTGGTGCCGGAAGACTACGAGATCGACGAGAAGCAGCGCACCGCCAACTTCACCGAGGCCGGCAACGAGAAGCTCGAGCAGCTCCTGACCGAGGCCGGCCTGCTCAAGGGCGACTCGCTCTACGACGTCGAGAACGTCACCGTCGTCCATCACATCAACCAGGCGCTGCGCGCGCACCGCCTGTTCCAGCGCGACAAGGACTATATCGTCAAGGACGACGAAGTCGTCATCATCGACGAGTTCACCGGCCGCATGATGCCGGGCCGCCGCTATTCGGAAGGCCTGCACCAGGCGCTGGAAGCGAAGGAAAAGGTCAAGATCCAGCCGGAAAACCAGACGCTGGCCTCGATCACCTTCCAGAACTATTTCCGCATGTACGAGAAGCTGGCCGGCATGACCGGCACGGCGCAGACGGAAGCGGCCGAGTTCATGGACATCTACGGGCTCGAGGTGATCGAGATCCCGACCAACGTCCCCGTCTCGCGTATCGACGATGACGACGAGGTCTACCGGACGGCCAACGAGAAGTACAAGGCGATCATCCGCGTCATCAAGGATTGCGCCCAGCGCGGCCAGCCCGTGCTCG
>JAFKJZ010000122.1:7208-11188 GCA_017305815.1 Hyphomicrobiales bacterium | reverse complement strand
TCAGGATGCCGGGCGAGACGATCGGCAGCATCACACGGGTGAATATCTGCCAGTGATTGGCACCGTCGATCTGCGCGGCTTCTTCCAGCTCGCGCGGAATGGCGAGGAAATAGGTCCGCAGCAGCATGACGGCGAAGGGCGAGAAGATCGCCGTGTAGATCAGCGCGGCCGCGATCGGATTGTTGATCAGCCCGAGCTTGGCGAAGCCGAAATAGAGAGGGAACAGGAAGAGTTGGATCGGCGCCGTCGTGGTGCCGAGCAGGTAGAAGGTGACGATCTTCCAGCTCTTGACCTTGCGCCGGGCGAGCACATAGGCCGTCAGCGAGGCGGTAGAGCAGACCAGAATGATGGTCGTCGCCGTCAGGATCGCCGAATTCAGCATGGTGGTCGAGAAGCGGGCGTCTTCCCAGGCGCGGGTGAAATTGTCCCAGCGGAAGGTCTCCGGCCATGCGAGCGGGTTCTGCACGATCTGGGTCGCCGGCTTCATCGAGTTCAGCACCAGCAGCGCGATCGGGAACAGCGTGACGATCAGCGCGATGCCGAGCGCGCCATAGGTCAGGAGCAGCGTCGTGCGGCTCTCGACCAGTTTCACTTCGTGCTTCACGACTGGAACTCCTTGGCCTGCGCCCGGATGTAGAAGGCGGTCGCCGCGAGGCCGAACAGGCTGATGACGACGGCGACGGCGGCGGCCTTGCCGACGGCGAGGTCATAGAAGGCGCTGCGATAGGCGAGGGTGGAGAGCACTTCGCTGGAGAAGGCGGGACCGCCCTGGGTCAGGATGTAGACGAAGTCGAAGACGAGGAACGACCAGATCACGGTCATGATCATCATCAGCGTGATGGTCGGCCGGATCGCCGGGATCAGCACGTAGCGCAGCGTGTTCCAGAAGCTGACGCCCTCGACCCGGGCGAATTCGATCTGTTCCTGCGGCACCTGGCGGAGTGCCGCGAAAAAGATCACGCAGAGAAAGCCCCACCAGTGCCAGAGATCGACGGTGGCGATGCCGAGCAGCGCCGTCGAGGGCTGCGTCAGCGGATCGATTGTCGGGAAGCCCATGCGCTGGAGCATGCCGTTCACGCCCGAGACGGGGCTGTAAATCATGCCCTGCCAGACGCGCGCCAGGATGGCGGTCGCGATGATCATCGGCAGGAAATAGATGACCTGGAAGAACATGCTGCCGCGCTTGGCGACAAGCAGCAGCGTTGCCGCCAGCAATCCCATGAAGATCGGGATGGTCAGGAAGATGCCGGTCCAGATCAGGTTGTTGGTGAGCGCCGTCCAGAAGACGCGGTCGTTCCAGAGCGCCTGGAAATTCTGCAAGCCGATGAAGACGGGCGTGGTGATGCCGTCCCAGCGGAAGAAGGCCAGCGAGATGGTCAGGAGTGCCGGAACAAGGATGATGACGACATTGATGAGCAATGTCGGGACGAGATAGAGCCGATGCATGCTGGTTTCTCCGCGGGAAGAAGCGGCGGCGCCCGTCGCGCCGCCGCTCCGTCAGGCGTTGGGTTCACCGGGCCGGGATGGCCGGTACCTTGCCGTCGGCCTTTTCCTGCAGGAACGTCGCGTTGAGCTGTTCCAGGAACTGCGCCGTCGTGCTGCGGCCGAGCCAGACTTCCTCGATGCCGCTGACCAGGTAGGAATCGGTCGCCGGCGGCAGGAAGGTCCAGCTCGTGTAGCCGTACTGGTTGTCGCCGACCGCGTCGGCCAGAGTCTTCATCGTCTCGCCGTAGAGCGGCAGGCCGTTGTCGACCGTCACCTTCGACAGGTCGGAAAGCGGCGTGTTCCACTCGCCCGGCCAGGCCGAATTCATCGAGCCATAGGCCTTGTCGGAGAAGATGTAGTCGATCGCCGCGGCGGCGCCGTCGGCGTTCTTGGAGGTCGCCGCGATCGAGAAGGTCGAACCGACACCGAGCGGATAGACCGGGCCGCCAATGCCCTCGGCGCTCGGGAAGCCGACAAAGCCGGCCTCGGCGTTGTTGGGCGGGAAGTAGGTGTTGACGCGCTGGAACTGCCAGGTGCCGGTCGGCATCATGCCGGCCTGTCCGGTCGCCATCTGCGCGAAGGCCTGCTCGTCGCTGAGCGAGAAGTAGTTGGGGCCGAAATAGCCCTTCTGCCACCATTTGTTCAGCGTATCGATCGCCTTGACGAAGGGCTCGGCCGTCCAGGGGAGTTCGCCCTTCAGCGCCTTGTAGACGTTCTCCGGGCCCGCGATCGCGTTCAGCACGATCGTGACATAGTGCTCGTTGGCCGGGCGCCAGTTGGCGTTGCCCGAGGCGAACGGAATGATCTTCTCTGCGAGCATGGCGTCGGCCAGTGCCTCGACCTCGGCGATCGTGGTCGGCGCCTTCCAGCCGTGCTTCTCGAACAGGGTCTTGTTATAGAAGAGGCCGAGTGTCTCGTAGGTCTTCGGCAGCGCGTAGAGCTTGCCGTCATACTTGCCCATCTCCAGGAAGACGGGGAGAATGCGGTCGGTCCAGCCGAAGCGCGCGACATAGTCGTCGAGCGCCAGCAACTGGCCGGCGCGTGCCATCGGCGCGACATAGGTCGGGCCGGCGGTATAGACGATGTCCGGGCCGTTGCCGGAAAGCAGCGCCACGCGCATCTGCTTGTCGAGTTCGGTGCCGCGATAGTCGATGGTCAGGTTGAAGTCGGGATTGGCGGCATTGAACGGCTCGATGATGCCGGACTTGATGTAGCCCTGCTGCTTCGGATCGGCGCTCTCGTACCACCAGGTAATGGTCTTGCCGGCCGCCAGCGCGTGCCCGACCAGGGCGGTGCTGGCGAGGAGTCCGAGCGACCCCGCGATGAATGTGCGTCTGTTCATGGTTTCCTCCTGCGATCAGTCTGACGTCTAGACCGTGCCGCGCTCGATCAGCTGGAACGGCATTTCCTCGGTAGTGCCGCCGCCCGAGCGGGACCCGCTCAGGCGGTCGATCAGGATTTCGGCGGCCTTCTCTCCCATCCGGTCCTGGAACTGCGCGACGGTGCTGAGCGGCGGTGTCACCAGCCGCGCCGCCGATATGTCGTCGAAGCCGAAGACCGCGATCTGGCCGGGGATGTCGATGCCCCGCTCGCGCAACGCCTGCATGACGCCGATCGCCATCAAATCGTTGGCGGCGAAGATCGCCGTCGGCCCGTATCCCGTGGCCAGGATGGCCTCGGCGGCGCGAGACCCCGCCATTTCGCTGAAATCATTCTCGATGATGACGAGCGGCTCGATGCCGGCGCGGCCAAGCACCTCGCGATAGCCCTCGACCCGGACGCCCTGCGGTCCGCCGGTGCCGGCCACCATCGCGATGCGGCGATGCCCCTTGGCGATCAGGTGCTCGGTCACCGCGATGGCGGCGGCGTGGCTGTCGACGAAGATGTCGTCTATCGCGAGGTCGCCGCCGCGCTTCTTGGCCGATTCAATCCGGACCACAGGGATGCCGATATCGAGCAGGGGCACGAAGTCCTGCACGCGCACGGTGAAGAACACGCCGATGACGCCGTCGACTCGGCCCTGTCGCGCCCAGTCGAGGAAATGGCGCTCGCGCGCGGGCACGCCGTCGGTGTTGACGGCGATCACGTCGTAGTCGCGCTCCTGGGCGATCTTCTGAACGCCGCGGATGAGGCCCGGATAGAAGGGGTTGGTGATGTCGGGGACGATGCAGGCGATGGTCATCGTCCGCCGCGTCTTCAGCGCCTGCGCGAAGCGGTTCGGCACATAGCCGAGTTCCTCGGCGACGGCGCGGATGCGCTGCACGGTTTCGGCCGAGACCGAAGCCGTGCTGGCGCCGCCCAGCACCATCGAAACCGTTGCCTGCGAGACGCCGGCACGGATCGCGACGTCCTTCTGGGTTGGCCTGCTCGACATTCGTCATCCATTTATACGTATTAGTTATACGTATAAATATGGGCGCGACGGAGTCAAATGATTTCCGCCTGGGTGCGGGAGGGAGGGATGTCGTGCTGTTGCTCGATCGCGTGCGCTGGCT
>JAFKJZ010000122.1:0-7150 GCA_017305815.1 Hyphomicrobiales bacterium | reverse complement strand
GGCCGTGTATCGCCTGGCGCGGGACGAATAGCCGATCGGTCGCTTGCGCGCTCCGCGCCGAGCAGGAGGGCTCGCCGCATCTGCGGCAGCGTAACAGTCTTCGCGAATTACATCCTTCCGGATGGTCCTGGCGATCCGGCTATAGAGACATATCCGTTTTGTTTTGAGCGGATGCATCGAAACATAATCGTACAATGGCCCGCAATATCGACATGGACGTTCTATATTTCTATGATCCCAATCTTATGGATCCTGAATATTCTAGAATGTTCAGGAGAAAAATATGGCAATATGTAAGAGTTATTTGGAATGTTTATGAGTAGACCGTTCCGGCGTTGCGGCTAATCTCCCGCCTTCTTTGCAACAGGCCTAAGCACAGGCACAGCTCTTGGGAGATTTCCATGGATCGCAGGTCGTTGCTGAAAGCCAGTATCGTTGGTGCCGCCGCAGCGGCCGCGCCCTATCGTGCGGCGCACGCCGAGACCCAGGCTGCCGCCGGACCGAATGACGTCCCCTCGCTCGCTGGCAAGACGATCGCGATCAGCATCGTCGGGACCGAGCACTTCTTCGACATCAAGGCCTATCAGGCGCAGATCGCCGAGGTCGAGCGGCTCGGCGGCAAGGTCATCGGGCTCGATGCGGGGCGCAACGACCAGAAGCTTGTTTCCCAGCTGCAGACCCTTGTGACGCAGAAGCCCGACGCCGTCATTCAGACGCTCGGTGCGCTGCCGATCGTCGATCCCGGCCTGAAGAAGCTGCGTGATGCGGGGATTCCCGTATTCACGGTAGACGTCGTCAGCGAGAACTCGATCAACAATTCCACGTCGGACAATTTCTCGCTCGGCGCGCAGCTTGCGCTTCAGCTTGCCTCCGACCTTGGCGGCAAGGGCAATATCGCGTTGTTCACGGCCATCGAAGGCGTCGTCCCCTGCGAAATCCGCCTGGAAGAGCTGCATGCCGTGCTCAAGCACTATCCGGATATCAAGGTCATCCAGCCGGATCTGCGCGAGATCGTTCCGAACACCATCCAGGACTCGTTCCAGAAGGTGACGGCGCTGCTCGCGCAATATCCCGAGGGTCGGCTCTCCGCGATCTGGGCGTCCTGGGATATTCCCGTTCTCGGCGCGACGCAGGCCCTGCTTGCCGCCGGCCGCAAGGACGTTCTCACCTATGGCGTCGACGGAACGCCGGAATATCTCGCCCTCGTCGCCGATCCGGCTGCGCCCGCTGGCGCCGTCGCTGTCCAGCAGCCGGAGCTCATCGGCAGGACGGCGGTCCAGAACGTCGCGCGCTACCTGGCCGGCCAGAAGGTTCCCGGCACGAGCTTCGTACCGGCCATTCTTGCCAACAAGCAGAATGCGCAGGACGTGCAGAAGCTCGTTGGCCAGGTGACCTGATCGAACTCCGGACAGGCGGCGGCGTGCGGTGAAAACCGCACGTCTTCGCCGTCATGATCCTATCCAGGCCGTCGACGGCCCTGTTCTTCGAGTGAAGATTCTTGAATACGCGTTCCGATGATCTGGCGCTTGAGCTGGCAGGCCTCGTCAAGCAATACGGCCCCGTGCGGGCGCTGGACGGCGCCAATCTCTCGGTGCGGCGAGGCGAGGTCCATGGCCTTATCGGCCAGAATGGCGCCGGCAAGTCGACCATGATCAAGATTCTCTCCGGCCTCGAACGCGCAGACGCCGGGGAGATCAAAATCCGCGGCGAGACCGTCGAGGGGCTGACGCCCGCCGAAGTGCTGAAGCGCGGCATCGGCGTCATCTATCAGGATCGAATGACGATCCCTTCCTTCACCGTTGAGGAAGCGCTTTTCTACGCGACGCCCGCTGCCTCGATCAATGGTGTCACGGTCAACCGCCGCGCCCTGCGGCGCAGGGCGGATGAGCTCATCGAGCGCTATTTTGGCGTAGGCCTGCCGAAGAACAGGCTGTTGCGGGACCTGACGACCGCCGAACAGCAGGTAGTTCACATCACGCGCACCTTGTTGCTCGGCCCACATATCGTCGTCCTCGACGAACCGACCGCCGCGCTCGCGCGTCGGGAGGTGGAGAGTCTTTTCCGCGGCATCGAAGCCATGCGGCAGGACGGCATCACCGTCGTCTACATCTCCCACTATCTCCGCGAGATAAAGGAGATCTGCGACCGCATCACGGTGCTGCGCAATGGCCGCGACGTCGCCATCCTGAATGCCGGGACGGCCAGTATCGAGGACATGACCGGACCGATGATCGGGAGCGACATAGGCTCGCTCTTTCCCGCGCGCGGGGAGAAGGCCGGCGCGCCGTTCTTCGTCGCCCGGGGGCTTGGACGACGGTCCGGCTTCCGCGATGTCGACCTCGTCGTTCGCAAGGGGGAGATCGTCGGCGTGACCGGGCTGATCGGCTCCGGCATCAAGGAATTCACGCGGGTGCTCTTCGGCCTCGACGCCGCCGATGACGGCGTCATGGAGATCGACGGCGCGGCCTACGCGCCGCGCACGCCGCGCGATGCGCTCGCCGCCGGTCTCGCGCTCGTGCCGGAGGATCGTCGCACCCAGGGCGTCGGGCTGCCGCTCTCGCTGCGCGAGAACATCGTGCTGGCGAGCCTCGAGCGCTTCAGCCGTTTCGGCTTCATGCGCCGCGATGCCGAGACCAAGCGGGCGAGGGGCTTCATTGCCTCGCTCAGCATCAAGGCGCCCGACGAGACGGTGCCGGCAGGAAGCCTCAGCGGTGGCAACCAGCAGAAGGTCGCCATCGCCAAGTGGCTCTGTCGGGAGGCCTTCCTTTACGTCCTCGACGAGCCGACCGTCGGTATCGACGTCGCGGCCAAGGCGGAAATCTACCGTCTGCTCCGCGGCCTCGCCGATGCCGGGCATTCGCTCATCGTCGTCTCATCGGATCTCGACGAGGTGAGGGGACTCGCCGATCGCGTCGTCGTCCTGCATCGCGGCGCAGTGGCGCTGGACGCGCGATCCGAGACCGTCTCTCCCTCGGCATTGCTAGCGGCCGTCGTCGGCGGCCGTCCGGAAGAAGCTCATGACATCCATCACCACTGAAGCGTCTCCCAAGGCGCGCGCCTGGGAGCGCAGCGAAATTGGCGCGCTGTTGCCGGCGATCCTCCGCGCCGGCGCGCTCGTCCTCTTCGCCGCGATCTTCGTCGTCTTCGCGATCCAGTCGCCACTGTTCCTGTCGCCGGGAAACCTGCTCGCCATCGTCTCGCAATCGTCGGTGCTCGGCGTTCTCGCCTTCGGCCTCACCATCGTGGTCATTGTCGGCGGAGACAACGCGCTGGCCGGCGGCATCGACCTGTCGCTGGCCGCGACTATGGGCCTCGCTGCCGCGGTCTACGCGACGCTTGTCCGGACCGGGCAACCGGAAGGGATCGCCATCGGGGCCGCGCTCGCGGCCGGCCTGGGCATCGGCCTGCTGAATGCCGTTTCCGTTGTTTGGCTCCGTATGTTGCCGCTGCTCGCCACGTTGGCTGGCATGACCATCGCGGTCGGCCTGGAGCAACTGGTGACCAAGAGCGCGACCATTCTCGTCGATAGCTCGCTGACGCGGTTTCTCGGCGGGACGGACGCCTTCGGTTTCCCGGTGCTCGCTCATGCGCTCTTCGCGACGGCTGTGACGCTGGTGCTCGTCACGCGCTACACGACCCTCGGTCTCAACATGCAGGCGGTCGGCGGCAATCCGCTGGCCGCGCGTGCCGCGGGCCTACGCGTCCCGCTCTACATCGGTGGCTCCTATGTTGCGAGCGGCCTTTTTGGAGCGCTCGGAGGCCTGTTTTCAGTCAGCTTTCTCGGCGCCAGCTCGAAAGGGGCCGACGAGATGCTGCTGCCGATCATCGCGGCGACGTTTCTGGGCGTGGTGTTTTCGCGCCGTCTCGTGCCGACCATCGCCGGGACGCTCGCCGCAAGCCTCTTCATCGGCATGCTGACCAACGGCTTCCAGTTGCTCAACGTATCGAGCTACTGGGTCAGCGGTATTCAAGGGGTGCTGACGCTGCTTGTTGTCGCCGCCACGACCGTGAGGCCCCGGACATGAGCGTCCTCGGAGTTCTGGTTTCGCCCACGCGGGGAGAGACTGCCCGCCTGGCGCGGTTTTCGCGCTTCGGCCTGATCCTCGCCGTCGTCGTCGCCTTCCTCTTCTTTACGCTGCTCGCGCCCGGCTTCATCCAGCTTTCGAACCTGCGCGGCATCCTGGTCAACAATTTCGCGCTGCTCGCGATCGCGGCCATCGCCACGACGCTTGCGGTGCATAGCGGCGGCATCGACCTCTCGGTCGCGACGGCGATCGATCTCGCGAGCCTGGCCTTTGTCTCGGCGATCGTCCTCGGCGCCGACGTTCCGTTCGCCATCCTCGCCGCGCTCGCGGCAGCGGCATGCAGTGGGCTCTTCAATGCCCTGCTCATCGCAGGCCTCGGCATCCCTCCCTTCCTCGCGACGCTTGGCACCCTGTTCATCGGCCATTCCGTGCAGCAACTCGCGACGGGCGGCGGGAACCCGGTCTATATCTCGTTCAAGAGCGTGCCACCGGCCCTGCCGGTCCTGGCGCGGGGGAGCGTCGTCGACGTGCCGATCCCCGTTCTGGCGGTTTTGGCGTTGAGCCTCCTCGTCTATCTGCTGCTCGACCGCACGCGGTTTGGGCGCCGTAGCGCAGCGATCGGCGTCGAACCGCAACTCGCTCATTATTCCGGCCTGCCGGTGCGCGCGACGCTTGCGACGGTCTATGTGCTCTCGGCCGTTATCGCGGGCACCGCCGGAATCTTCCTGTCGGCGAATGTCAGTGCCTACATGCCCTTCTCGGGCAATGCCTTCCTGATGAACGCCATAGGCGCCGTCTATATCGGCACGACGGTCAGCAAGGCACGCGCGCCGAGCGTGCCGGGCACACTCGCCGGCGTGCTTTTCCTCGCCATCATCGCCAACGGGCTGCTGCTCATCGGCTGGGATTTCTACTGGCAGCAACTGGGTTCGGGCATCGCCATCTTCCTGTGCCTTGCCTTGAGCTACGGCGTCCAGCGATTGCGGTCCTGACCAGCCTGCCAAGCCTTCGGAGAACATGCGACATGACACAGATCGAGCTGGCCTGGGGTGAGGGGCCGAGCCAGGAATATGACGGGATCGCCGGACGCTTCCGCCCCGTATTTGCCCGCATCGCGGACGGCGCCGCCGCGCGCGAGGTCGCGCAGGGGCGGCCTGCCGAGCCGATCCTCTGGCTCAAGGAGGCTGGCTTTGCGCGCGCTCGCCTCCCGGTGGAGGAGGGCGGGCTCGGTCTTCGCCTCTCCGAGCAGTTCGCGCTGCTGATCGAGCTGTCCGAGGCTGATTCCAACGTGACGCAGGCCCTGCGCGCCCATCTCGGCTTCGTCGAGGACATCGTCGGTCTGCCGCATGGGGAGCGGCGGGCGCTCTGGGCTGGGCGGATCGCGAGGGACGAGACGGTCGGCAGTGCCTGGACCGAAGTCGGCGACGCGCCGCAGTTCGGCTTTTCTACGCGCCTTGCGGAGCGGAACGGGCGCCATTTTCTGAATGGCGCCAAATTCTATACCACCGGCTCGCTGTTCGCGGACTGGATCGACGTCGGCGCCACGCGCGAGGCGGACGGCGAGACCGTCGCCGTTTCCGTGCGCCGCCAGGCACCGGGCGTCTCGGTCGTGGACGACTGGGACGGCTTCGGCCAGATCGGGACGGCGAGCGGCACGGCGACATTCGTCGACGTCGACGTCGCGGACGAGGACTTCGTCGTCGAGGCGGGACGCTTTGAATATTCGCCGGCTTACTACCAGCTCGTGCATCTCGCCACGCTCGCCGGCATCGGTCGCGCCATCGTTCGCGATGTCGGCACCCTGGTGTCGACGCGCCGCCGTTCCTATTCCAATGCCCCATCGTCCCAGCCCCGAACTGATCCGCAGGTCCTGCAGGTCGTCGGTCGCACGCGCGGCGCTGCCTATTCCGCCGGTGCCATCGTGCTGCAGGTGGCCCGAAGCCTCGATCGGGCTTTCGAGGCGAGGCTTGCAGGCGATGCGGAAGCCTACCGTCGCGCCGTCGATATCGCGGAGTTGGAAACATCGCAGGCCCTGCCGGTCGTCTCCAGCCTCATCCTCGACGCGGCGACGGTGTTGTTTGATGCCGTTGGGGCCTCGGCTACCCGCAAGGGGCTCGCACTCGACCGTCATTGGCGCAATGCGCGCACGCTCTCCTCCCACAACCCGCGCATCTACAAGGACCGCATCGTCGGCGACTATGCGGTCAATGGCACGCCGCCGCCCGAGCAGTGGCAGATCGGCACGCCAGCCGGCGCCTGACGGGCTCTTCCATCCCGCGAGCCGGCTGGGGCTTGCGTCTTGAATTTCGCCCGATGGCGAGCTCCGCGGCAGCGGAAAGGCAATGACATGTCCGAATTGATCGTGAACGCCTTCATCATGAACAGCCCCGGCCATCTCTCGCCGGGGCTCTGGACCCATCCGGACGACATATCGGTCGATTTCGGCACGATCGGCTTCTGGGTGCGTTTGGCAGAGCTTCTCGAGCGCGGGCTGTTCGACGGGCTGTTCATCGCTGATGCCTACGGACACTACGACGTGTTCGAGGGATCGCCCGGGCCGGCCTTCGCCCATGCGGTCCAGATCCCGCGCAACGATCCGCTGCTCTTGGTTTCGGCGATGGCCCATGCGACACGGCATCTTGGTTTCGGCATCACGCTCTCGACCTCCTACGAGCCGCCCTTCGCCTTGGCGCGACGGCTTTCGACCCTCGATCACCTGACCAATGGCCGGATCGGCTGGAACGTCGTCACCTCCTCCTCGGACAGCGCCGCACGCAATTTCGGGCTCGACCGCCAGCTGACGCATGAGGAGCGCTACGAGATCGCCGATGAGTATCTCGAGCTCTGCTACAAGCTCTGGGAGGCGAGTTGGGAGGAGGATGCCGTGGTTGCCGACAGGGCGCGCGGCCTTTATGCCGATCCTGCCCGCATCCATCCGGTCGATCATGCCGGCCGCCATTTCCGGGTGCAGGGACCGCACCTCGTCGCTCCCTCGCCACAGCGCACGCCGCTCCTGTTCCAGGCAGGCGCTTCGTCGGTCGGCAGGCGCTTTGCGGCCCGGAATGCCGAATGCGTATTCGTCGGAGCCCCGTCCAAGACGGTGCTTGCCGGTAGTGTGCGCAAGC
>JAFKJZ010000121.1 GCA_017305815.1 Hyphomicrobiales bacterium | reverse complement strand
CCTTGATGCCGGCGCCGCCCGGAAGGCGTTCGAGCTCGGGGATGTCGTCGACATTCTCGCGCGTGCCGCCGACCCAGAAGGCGAAATCACAATGCATGCGATGACGCGCCCGCGCCACCTTGTCAGCCAGCGCCTCGGCGGTGGTCGTCGTCGGATTGGTGTTCGGCATCTCGAAGACGCCGGTCACGCCGCCCAGCACCGCGGCGCGCGACCCGGTTTCGAGATCTTCCTTGTGCTCGGCGACCGGCTCGCGGAAATGCACCTGGGTATCGACGACACCCGGCAATATATGCAGACCGGTGCAGTCGATCACCTTGCCGGCGCGGCGCGGATCGACATCACCGATCGCGGCGATTCGTCCGTCGCGCACGGCGATGTCGTGCGTGCCGATGCCGTCCTGATTGACGACCGTTCCGTTCCGAAAGAGAAACTCGTAGGTATCCGACATGGCCGCCCTCCCCAGTGCATACCTGATCCGCCGAAGCTCGATGACGGATTGCTGGCATCGGATTACGGAAGGCGGACGGACTTCACAAGCGCGTCCAATGCATGGGAACCATGTCTATGCGTAATGGGTCATATGCCCGCCTTACCGACCGCGGCACCGTCTTCATCGGCGGAGCCGAGGCCGAAACGTTCCTGCAGAATATCATCACGACCGACATGGGTCGCGTGGTTTCGAGCGGCGCCGGATATGGCGCGCTGCTATCGCCGCAGGGCAAGATCCTGTTTGATTTCCTCGTTCTCGCGACCGAAGGCGGCTTCCTGTTCGACCTGCCGCGCGCGCTTGCGGCCGACTTCACGAAGCGCATGACGCTCTACCGCCTGCGCGCCAAGGTCGAGATCGCCAATCGCAGCGAGGCCGATGCCGTCATCGCCTTCTGGGACGGCGACGCCGCGCCTGCCATCGCCGGCGTCGTCACCGCCGATCCGCGCCTCGCCGCCCTCGGCTTCCGCGCCATCGTCCCGGCCGACGCATCGCTCGACGTTGCCGGCTACGAGGCGGCGACCGAGGCGGACTATCACGCCTGGCGGACCGGGCTCACCATACCCGAAGGCGGCCGCGACTTCCCGTTCGGCGACGCCTTCCCGCATGACGTCGACATGGACGACCTCGGCGGGCTCGACTTCCGCAAGGGCTGCTATGTCGGCCAGGAGATCGTCTCGCGCATGGAACATCGCGGCACGGCCCGCCGCCGCGCCGTCGCCGTCTCCGGCGCCAGCGCCCTGCCCCCGGCCGGAACGCCGATCGAGGCGGACGGCAAGCCGCTCGGCGCGCTGGGCGGCTCGTTCGATGGCGAGAGCGGCGCGGCCGGGATCGGGCTGATCCGGCTCGATCGCGCCAAGCGCGCGCTCGACCAGGGGATGCCCATCACCGCCGACGGCATACCGCTCGCGATCGCCCTGCCCTCCTTCGCCCGCTTCGGCTGGCCGCAGGATGGCGGAGACGACGCATGAGCGGGAAGGCCGCACAACCGCGCGTCTGGCAGCGCATGCTTTCCGGCCGGCGTCTCGACCTCGCCGACCCCTCGCCCTTCGACATCGAGATCAGCGACATCGCGCATGGGCTCGCCCGTGTCGCGCGCTGGAACGGCCAGACCAGCGGCGCGCATGCCTTTTCCGTCGCCCAGCATTCCGTGCTGGTCGAGCAGATCGCCGGCATCGCCAATCCGGCGCTCCCTGCATCGGGACGGATGGCGGCGTTGCTGCACGACGCGCCGGAATATGTCGTCGGCGACATGATCTCGCCGTTCAAGGCGCTGGTCGGCGGTGAATACAAGGTGGTGGAGGCGCGACTGCAGGCGGCTATCCACCTTCGATTCGGGCTGCCGGCGGACCGCCCGGCCGCGCTCTCCGACGCGATCAAGGCTGCAGACCGGATCGCCGCCTATTTCGAGGCGACCGAGCTTGCCGGGTTTACCGCTACCGAGGCGGCGAAATTCTTCGGCCGGCCGCGCGGCGTGCATCGCGAACAGGTCGCGATCGAACCCTGGCCGACCGCAGAGGCCGAACGCCGTTTCCTCGATCGTTTCGAAGCCCTCGCCGCGATGACGGCCGGCGTAGCCGTTTCGGCGTGACCCGGCAGCGCCGAATCACTACATAGCGTCCATGCGGCCGGGCAGGCACCGACGCTCCGACCCGGATTTTCAGCCCAGATCGGGCCACCTGCCGCCTTCCGCCGACCAAGCGCACACCGAGAAGGTGCAAGGAGAACAACGATGTCCCGCATTCATGTCTGCTCGCTGTCCCGGATCGGCGCCACCGTCGCCCAGACCGGCGCCAGCCATCTCGTGACGCTGATCAATGCCGGCACGCCGGTCGAGCGTCCCGCCGCGATTCCCGAGAACCGCCACCTCTTCCTCGCCTTCAACGACATCCTGGAGCCGATGGAAGGCATGACGCCGCCGGCCGAGGAACATGTCACCGCCCTGCTCGATTTCGTCGAGGGCTGGAAGCCAGAGAAGCCGATCGTCATCCACTGCTTCGCCGGCATCAGCCGCTCGACGGCGGCGGCCTTCATCACCGTCTGCGCGCTGCGCCCGGAGCGCGAGGAGGCGGAAATCGCCGCGCTGATCCGCGCCGGCTCGCCCTCCGCCACGCCGAATCTCCGCCTCGTGCGCTTCGCCGACGAGATTCTCGGCCGCCGCGGCCGCATGGTCAGCGCGATCGAGCAGATCGGCCGCGGCCGCGACGCCTTCGAGGGCCATCCCTTCTCGCTAGATCTCGATCTGGCACGCTGACCCTACCCTGCGAGACGGGCCGGCGCAGCGCCGAGTCCACGAGCCCCGATCCCGGGCCGCCCGCCAAGGCCAACGCGCCGATCGACGCATGGCGCCTGCCGCGCGGTTATTTCAATATTTTCGTGTTGCAGCGCACTAAGAGCTTGATCTAGCTAGAGCTAGCGTCGATTGGCGTGGTTGCCGCGGGAGCGTGCGCAGATGACGAGATGGGTCTACACCTTTGGAGGCGGAAGCGCCGAAGGTGACGGCACGCTGAAGGAGATCCTCGGCGCCAAGGGGGCCGGCCTCGCCGAAATGAGCGCGATCGGCCTGCCCGTGCCGCCCGGCTTCACCATTTCGACCGAAATCTGCCGGCACTACCTCGCGACCGACGGCGCCTTCCCGCGCGAACTGGAACGCCAGGTTGCAAAGGCGCTCGACGGCATCGGCAAGGTCGCCGGCCACCGCTTCGGCGACACCGAACATCCACTGCTGGTTTCCGTGCGCTCCGGCGCCGCCATCTCGATGCCCGGCATGATGGACACCGTCCTCAACCTGGGTCTCAACGACGAGACCGTCGAAGGGCTGGCCCAGATCTCCGGCGACCGCCGCTTCGCCTTCGACAGTTATCGCCGCTTTATCCAGATGTATGGCGACGTCGTGCTCGGGCTCGATCACAGCGTGTTCGAGGAGAAGCTCGAGGACTACAAGCTGGAACGCGGCTACACGGTCGACGCCGATCTTGACGCCGGCGACTGGCAGGCGGTCTGCGACGTCTTCAAGGCGCTCGTCGCCGACGAACTGGAGGTCCCGTTCCCGCAGGCGCCGCAGGAGCAGCTCTGGGGCGCGATCTCGGCCGTCATCCGCTCGTGGAACAACCCGCGCGCCAAGGCCTATCGCCGCATCAACAATTTGCCGGAGGGCGGCGGCACCGCCGTCACCGTGCAGGCCATGGTGTTCGGCAATCTCGGCGAGACATCGGCGACGGGCGTCGCCTTCACCCGCCACCCCTCGACCGGCGACAGGATCCTCTGGGGCGAGTTTCTGCCGAACGCACAGGGCGAGGACGTCGTTTCCGGCATGCGCACGCCGCAGGACCTGACGGAGATCGCGCGCCGCGAGACCGGCTCCGAACTGCCGTCGATGGAAACGGCGATGCCGGAGGTGTTCGCCGAGTTCCGCGCCGTCTGCGCGGCGCTCGAACAGCATCATCGCGACGTGCTCGATCTCGAATTCACCATCGAGCGCGGCCGGCTCTGGATGCTGCAGGCGCGCCCCGCCAAGCGGACGATCCACGCCGCGCTGAAGACCGCCGTCGACATGGCGCATGAGGGGCTGATCACCCGCGCCGAGGCCGTCGCCCGCATCGAGCCGCGCGCGCTCGAACAATTGCTGCATCCGACCATCGACCCGGAATCGAGCGGCGACATTTTTGCACGCGGCTTGCCCGCCTCGCCGGGGGCGGCGAGCGGCACGGTCGTCTTCACCTCCGAGGAGGCGGAAATCGCCCGCACGCAAGGCCGCAAGGTTATCCTGGTGCGGGTCGAGACCAGCCCCGAGGACGTGCACGGCATGCACGCCGCGCGCGGCATCCTGACGACCCGCGGCGGCATGACCAGCCATGCGGCGGTGGTGGCGCGCGGCATGGGCAAGCCCTGCGTCTCCGGCGCCGGTACCATCCGCGTCGATTTCCACGCCGGCACGATGTCGGCCGGCGGCCGCACCATCCATCGTGGCGACACGATCACCATCGACGGCGGCACCGGCCAGGTCCTGCTCGGCGCCGTGCCGCTGCGCGAGCCGGAGCTTTCGGGCGCCTTCGCCGAACTGATGGAATGGGCCGACAGCTTCCGCCGGCTGAAAATCCGCACCAATGTCGACACGCCGGCCGATGCACGCGCCGCGCGCGGCTTCGGCGCCGAGGGCATCGGCCTCTGCCGCACCGAACACATGTTCTTCGACGCGCGCCGCATCGTCGCCGTGCGCGAGATGATCCTGGCCGAGACCCCGGCCGCCCGCGCCGAGGCGTTGGCCAAGCTGCTGCCGATGCAGCGCAGCGATTTCGCCTCGCTGTTCGAGATCATGTCCGGCCTGCCCGTGACGATCCGCCTGCTCGATCCGCCCCTGCACGAGTTCCTGCCCAAGGGCGAGGCCGAGATCGCCGAGCTGGCGGCGATCATGGGGATTTCGCCGGCCAAGATCCGCGCCGGCACGCAAGCGCTTTCCGAAGCCAACCCGATGCTTGGCCATCGCGGCGTGCGGCTCGCCATCTCCTTCCCGGAGATCGTCGAGATGCAGGCGCGCGCCATCCTGGAGGCGGCGCTCGACGTCGCCGACGAGACCGGAATCCCGGTCGACCTCGAGATCATGGTGCCGCTGATCGCCAGCAAGGCGGAGCTGGACCTCGTCAACAGCCACATCCGTGCGGCGGAAGCGCTCGTCCGCCAGATCCACGGCCGTGCGCCGAGATACCAGCTCGGCACGATGATCGAGCTGCCGCGCGCGGCGCTCGCCGCCGGCGAGTTGGCCCGCAGCGCGACCTTCTTCTCGTTCGGCACCAACGACCTGACCCAGACGACGTTCGGAATTTCGCGTGACGACGCCGCGACTTACCTGAACACCTACCTCGCCAAGGGCATCCTGCCGCACGATCCCTTCGCCTCGATCGACCGCGACGGCGTCGGCGAACTGATCCGGATCGCCTGCGATCGCGGCCGCGCGACCCGGCCCGAACTGAAGCTCGGCGTCTGCGGCGAGCATGGCGGCGACCCCGCCTCGATCCATTTTTTCGCCGAAATTAACCTTGACTACGTCTCCTGTTCGCCGTTCCGGGTGCCCGTCGCCCGCCTGGCAGCCGCTCAGGCCGCCTTACGAAACAGAGATACCGCCAATTTCGACTTCCCTCCCCTGCCGTCGCCCGCCGAGCTTCCAGACCGTTAACCTCGCTTTTAGGTTAATGCCGCAGATTCCAGCCACGTGACCAGCAAACAACACTGGTCGGTTTCGTTCCGTGCGCGTGGAGTTGCGTACCTCATGGCTGGATCCAAGCGGCGTCCGACGTCAGGAATGTCCCCCCGCGCCCAGTCGGGCAATCTTCCGCAATTCGTCCTTCGGCGTCGCCGTGCGCGGCCCTCGCTTGGCCGGATCGCCCTGCTTTCCGGTATTCTCGCCAGCGGCCTCGTCGCGCTGTCGTCGACCACCGTCGCGCTGCAGGACGTCGCCAGCCAATACGGCAAGGACCTTTCCGTCTCGCAGCGCTGGCTGGCGCGGCTGATGCCGCGGCCTTCGGGCGAAGCGTATCAGCCGGGCGGTTCCTCGACGCCGAACGCCCGCCTCGTCGCCGGCGACGCGATCAGCGACGGCGTCCTGATCGAACCCGTGCTCGACGTCGTCAAAAAGGGCGTCGTCTCGGCGCCGGAATTCACGCCGCCCTCGGTCAACCGCCAGGGCAAGCACGACATCACCGTCGCCCAGCGCAAGCCCGAGCCGATCAAGACGGCGGCCGCGCGCTTCAAGGCCGGCGTACTGCAGACGGCCAATCTCGGCAGCCTGTTCAGCTCAGCCAACGCTGTACCGAAAATGGCGTTCCTGACCGCGCAGGACATCGCCGCGGCCGACCAGCCGCTGCGATACGCTTCCAGCGACACCGCCAAGGCAGACACGTCCAAGGCCGGCATCGACGGCAAGAAGGGCGAAGAGGTCGCGAAGCCGGTGGTGGCTCTCGCCTCCATCGCGCCGCTGCCGCGCCGCAACGAGCTTTTGGCGCGCAGCAAGGACGCCTCGAACGCCGGCGCCGCCAAGTCGCCGAGCGATCTCGTCGTTTCGGCCTATGCCAATCCCGACCAGGACAAGGCGCTCAACGCGCCGTTCACGGCGCTTCTGAACCGGCCGATGGCGATCGGCAAGGACGGCAAGCCCGACCATTGGTGGGTGACGAACAAGATCCCCGCCAGCGCCCGCTCCGCCTCGGAGCAGAAGTGCCTGGCGACCGCGATCTATTTCGAGGCGCGCGGCGAATCGGTGAAGGGCGAACTGGCGGTCGCGCAGGTCGTCATCAACCGTCTGAAGAACCCCGCCTATCCGAAGACGATCTGCGGCGTCGTCTACCAGAACAAGGACATGCGCAACGCCTGCCAGTTCTCGTTCGCCTGCGACGGCATCCCCGACCGCATCACCGACGCCACATCCTGGGCGCGGGCGCAGACGCTCGCCAAGCGCGTGCTGTTCGAGGAGAACTGGTGGAACGCCGACGTCGGCTCGTCGACGCACTACCACGCCAACTACGTGAAGCCGCGCTGGGCGCGGACGATGAAGAAGATGCAGAAGGTCGGCCACCACATCTTCTACAAGACCTATGGCGGCGGCTGGATCTGAGGCGGCATCGTTTGAAACTCGGATCGGCTTGACGGCGTCGGCGCTTCCATCCCCTCGCCGTCATCCCGGCGAAAGCCGGGATCCACCGATCT
>JAFKJZ010000120.1 GCA_017305815.1 Hyphomicrobiales bacterium | reverse complement strand
CAACTGGTTCAAGTTCGCCATCGGCGCCCTGACCATCCTCGCCGTCGTCGGCAATTCGTGGCTGCGCAAGCGCGGCCGCGCCATGAAGGTGGAGACGGTATGATGACCGCGGCACACGAAGCCAACCACGACCAGCCGATCATCTCGGTCCGCGACCTGCACAAATGGTATTCCGGCGTCCACGCCCTGAAGGGCGTCAGCCTGGATTTCAAGCGCAACGAGGCCGTCGGCCTCGTCGGCGACAACGGCGCCGGCAAGTCGACGCTGATCTCGATCCTGGCGGGCCTGCATCCGAAGGACGAGGGCGAGATCTATGTCGAGGGCCGGCCGGCCGAGATCAACCGGCCGCGCGACGCGATGAACCTGGGGATCGAGACCATCTACCAGTACAATTCGATGGTCCCCAACATGAGCATCGCCCGCAACCTGTTCATCGGTCGAGAGCCGCTGAAGGCCTCGTTCATGGGCGTCGGCCTGCTCGACCAGGCGCGCATGCGCTCCGAGAGCATGGAGGCGATCGCCAATGTCGACCTGCACCTCCGCTCTCCCGACGCGCTGGTCGGCGAATTGTCCGGCGGCCAGCGCCAGGGCGTCGCCATCGCCCGCGCCATGCACTTCAAGTCGAAGGTGATGATCCTCGACGAGCCGACCAACCATCTGTCGGTCAAGGAGACGACCAAGGTCATCGGCTTCGTCAAATCGCTGAAGGAGCAGAACGTGACCGGCATCTTCATCAGCCACAACATGCATCACGTCTTCGCCTGCTGCGACCGCGTCGTCGCCATGGCGCTCGGCAAGGTCGTGCTCGACAAGCCGATCTCCGAGACGTCGATCGAAGAAGTGCACGACGTCCTGTGAGGAGCGCGCCATGACGATTTTCGGAAGACACGCCCTGATAACGGGCGGGCTCGGTACCATCGGCCGGGCGATGGCGCGAAAGTTCATCGACGCCGGCGCCGTGGTCACGGTGCTCGACCGCCCGGGCTCGGAGCCGCTCAAAGGCGCCGGCTGGCTCGGCGTCGATCTGAACGACCTCGCGGCGGCCGAGGCGGCCGTAGCCCGGCTCGACCGGCCCGTCGACATCCTCATCAACAATGCGGCGCTGATCCTCAACAAGCCGCATGAGGAATTCAGCCTGCAGGAATACGAGGACCAGGTCCGGGTCAATTCCTCGGCCGCCTTCGCGCTGACCCGCGCCTGCGCCGCCGGGATGAAGGCCCGGCAATGGGGCCGGATCGTCAATCTGACCTCGATCACGCTGAACGGCCAATGGGACGGCTATGTTCCCTATGTCGCCTCCAAGGGCGCGATGCTGGGCCTCACCAAGGCGTTTGCCCGCGAGCTGGGGCGATACGGGATCACCGTCAACGCGATCTCGCCGGGCGCAGTGGTGTCGGAGGCGGAGGACCGTGTCTTCGCCGACCGGCTGCAGGAATTCCAGGACTGGGTGCTGAAGCAGCAGAGCCTGAAGTCGCGCGTCCAGCCCGAAGACGTCGCCGACCTAGCCGCCTTCCTCTGCTCGGACGCGGCGCGGATGATCTCCGGCCAAAACATCGCCATCGACGGCGGCTGGTGAGCCATGACGGCGAACCTCGTCCTCGATGCCGCGGACAGCGTCGGCGAAAGCCTCGTCTGGGATGCGGAGCGCCAGCGCCTCGTCTGGGTCGACATCATCGGCCGGCGCATCCACGCCTTCGATCCGGCCAGCGGCGACCACCGGATCTGGCCTCTCGCCGGACGCCCGACCGCGATCGGCCTGCGCGCCGACGGCGGCGCGATCGTCGGGATGGAGCGCGACATCTGCCTGTGGGACTGGCACGGCGAGCCCGTGCCCGTCCGCGAGGTCGAGCCCGACCTCCCCGCCAATCGGCTGAACGAGGGCGTCGTCGCGCCGGACGGCGGCTTCTGGATCGGCACGATGCGGAACAACATCGCCGCCGACGACAGTCCGCTCGACGCGCCGGAAGAAACCGGCAGGATCTATCGCTACAGCCCGGACGGCCGGCTGACGCGGCTTTCGGACGATAGCTTCGCCATCACCAACACCTTCGTCTGGCCGGCCACCGACCGCTTCGTCACCGCCGATACGCCGAAGAACACGCTCTACAGCTACCGGATCGGCGCCGACGGGCTTCTGTACGACCGCCAGATATTCCAACAGGGATTCGGCCGAGGCCTGCCGGATGGCTCGACCATGGACGCGGAGGGGTTCCTCTGGACGGCGCGCGTGGTCGGCGGCGCCTGCCTGACCCGCACGGCCCCAGACGGCCGCATCGACAGAATAGTCGAGCTGCCCTGCTCCTGGCCGACCAGTTGCGCCTTCGGCGGACCGGATCTCGCCACCCTATTCGTCACCTCGGCCCGCTTCACCATGACATCAGGACATCTCGCCGCCAATCCGCAGGAGGGTGGCCTGTTCGCGCTCGACGCCGCGGTGAAGGGCCTGCCCGCAAACCGGTTCGGCTAGATCCTTTCCGTGTTTCATCGAAACACGAATAGGATCAGGCTCTCTCTTTGGCGGCATTTTCTTGACGCGAACCGTATCCCCTTCGCTCGAAAGCGCTCTTGGCCGGATGACGGGCGCCGCTTGCGAAGGCGCCACCTCCCAATCTCAGCGCAGCGTCGTCTGCTTCATCCAGCCGAGACCATCCAGCGTCGCGCCGGCGGGCCGGTATTCGCAGCCGACGAAGCCGTCATAGCCGAGCCGGTCGAGTTCGTTGAAGATGCGGAAATCGTTGAGTTCGCCCGTGCCCGGCTCGTTGCGCAGCGGCACCGAGGCGATCTGGACATGGCCGATCACCGGCAGCAGTTCCTCCAGGCTCTTCACCACGTCGCCATGCAGGATCTGGCGGTGGTAGATGTCGTACTGGAGCTTCAGATTGGGCAGGCCGAGCTCGTCGATGATTTCGCCCGCCATGTCGAAATCATTCAGGAAATAGCCCGGCATGTCGCGCCGGTTGATCGGCTCCAGCACGATGTCGATGCCATGCGGCTCCATCGTCGCGCAGGCCATGCGCACAGCGTCGCGGTAGCGCTCGCCGGCCTCGGCCGAATGGCTCGGCGCCAGGCCCGCCATCATGTGCAGCCGCTTGACGCCGGTCGCCAGCGCATAGTCGAGCGCCTTCATCACCGAGGCGCGGAACTCATCCTGCCGGCCCGCCAGCGCGGCGATGCCGCGCTCGCCGGCCGCCCAGTCGCCCGGCGGCAGGTTGAACAGCGCCTGCTCCAGCCCCGCCGCCTTCAGCCTGCCGGCAACGTCCTCCGGCGAGAAATCGTAGGGAAACAGGAACTCGACGGCCTTGAAGCCGGCATCGGCGGCGGCGGCGAAGCGATCGAGGAACGACCACTCGTTGAACATCATCGAGAGATTGGCGGCAAAACGCGGCATCGGAGTCTCAGTCCTTGTCAGTGGAGGCGGCGGCGCCAGGCAGGTCGATGCCGGCCATCCTCGCGTAGAGGCGTGCGACGGAGGCGTCGTCGTCCTTGCCCATTCCGGCGGCGGCCGTCATCAGAAACATCTGCAGCGCGGACGAGGCGATCGGCGTCGCGAACTTCTCGCTGCGGGAGATGTCGGCGATGATGCCGAGATCCTTGGTAAAGATCTCGACCGCGCTCTTCGGCGAATAGTCGCCGTCGAGCACATGCGGCATGCGGTTCTCGAACATCCAGGAATTGCCGGCCGAGGCGGTGATCACCTCATAGACCTTGGCGATGTCGAGTCCGAGCCGCTTGGCGAAGACGATCGCCTCGGAGGCGGCGGCGATGTGAACGCCCGCCAGCAACTGATTGACGATCTTGAAGGAAGCGCCGATTCCCGGCTCGTCGCCGAGCAGATAGAGCTTGGCCGACATGGCGTCGAGCGCCGCGCGGGACTTGTCGATCGCCGCCGGCCTGCCGGAGACCAGCATGGTCAGCGCGCCTTCCGCCGCCCGCGTCGCACCGCCGGAAATCGGCGCATCGACATAGTGGCGGCCGGTCACCTCGACGGCCGCCGCGAGCGCGCGCGCCCGTTCCGGCGCCATGGTGGCGCAGGAAACGATCACCGCGCCCGGCCTTGCCGAGGCCAGCACCCCGCCCTCGCCGAGCAGCACCTGTTCCGTCTGGTCGGCATTGACGACGACGACGACGAGAATGTCCGCCCCGGACGCCGCCTCCGCCAGCGACGCGGCGCCGGCGCCATGCGCGGCAGCGAACTTCGCCACCACCTCCGGCCGCGTGTCGAACCCGGTGACGGCGAAGCCGCCGCGCGCCAGCGATTGCGCCATGCCATAGCCCATCGAACCGAGGCCGATCACCGAGACCCGCGGCCCGGACACTTCGTTCGCGCTCATGCGTCAATTCCTTCTGCCAGAGACGACCGTTCCCGGATCGCCGAATGCTAGCGCTGTCATTTCTTGCGGAATCGTCATGACAGCGCTAACAGTAGCCATTACTTGCCGAGCCGGGATGCCCGCCGTCAAGCCCGGGGGAGGGCGAAAATGTCTTGCAACGCACCATGTCGCGGCCAGCCGGTCCGTCCCCTGCCCGCCCCTCGGACCTAACCTCCTCGAAGGACCTCATCGCATGCTGCTTGGATGCATCGCCGACGATTTGACAGGCGCAACCGATCTCTCGCTGATGCTGTCGCGCGAGGGCCTGCGCACGGTGCAGAGCACCGGCCTGCCCGGCGACGATCTCGACCTCACGGAAGTCGACGCGCTCGTCGTGGCGCTGAAGTCGCGCACCATTCCCGCCGCCGACGCCGTGGCGCAGTCGCTCGCGGCGGCGGAGTGGCTGCTGGCGCACGGGGCCGAGCGGCTGTTCTTCAAATATTGCTCGACCTTCGATTCCACCGACAGGGGCAATATCGGTCCGGTGACGGAGGCGCTGCTGAAGCGGCTCGACGCCGGCTTCACCATCGCCTGCCCCGCCTTCCCGGCGACCGGCCGTTCGATCTACCAGGGCCATCTCTTCGTCAACGGCGTGCCGCTCAACGAAAGCTCGATGCGCGATCACCCGCTGACGCCGATGCGCGATTCCGACCTTCGCCGCGTGCTGCAGCGCCAGACCGAGCTGCCGGTCGGGCTGGTCGCCTATGCCGATGTCGATGCCGGCGCACCGGCCATCGCGAAGGCGTTCCAGCGCGAGCAGGCGGCGGGCAAGCGCATCGCCATCGTCGACGCCCTGCAGGACGCGCATCTGCGCGAGATCGGCAAGGCTCTGGTGGACCTGCAACTCGTCACCGGCGGCTCAGGCATCGCCATCGGCCTGCCCGCCGCCTATCGCGACGCCGGGCTGATCGACGAACTGACGCCGCCGGCGACCTCGATCGAAGCCCCGAAGGGGCGTGGCGCGATCCTCGCCGGCTCCTGTTCGGCAGCGACGCGCGGCCAGGTCGCCAAGGCGCAGGAGGCTGGACTGCCGACGCTGCGCATCGACCCGCTCGAGATTGCCGCCGGCAGATTGAGCCCGGCCGAGGTGATCGACTGGCTGGTGTCGCAGGCGGCCGACGTGACGCCGCTGGTCTATTCGAGCGATGATCCCGACAGCGTGCGCGCCGTGCAGGAGAAGCTCGGCCGCGACAAGGCCGGCACGCTGGTCGAGGACCTGCTCGCCGCCGTGGCTTCAGCGCTGCCGGAAAAGGGCTTCACCCGCCTGCTCGTCGCCGGCGGCGAGACGTCGGGCGCCGTCGTCAACGCGCTCGGCGTCAAGGCGCTGTCGATCGGGCCGGAGATCGATCCCGGCGTGCCGTGGACGTTGAGCCGTTCCGGTCCGGATGTTGCGCTGGCGCTCAAATCAGGCAATTTCGGCGCGCCCGATTTCTTCCTCAAGGCATGGAGTTCGCTCGCGTGAGCCAGACGTCCCAAACCGAATCCGCGCTGCGCGAGCGGATCTGCAAGTGCGGCGCCTCGCTGTTCCAGCGCGGCCTCACCTTCGGCTCGACCGGCAACATCTCGGTGGGCCTGCCGGATGGCGGCTGGCTGATGACGCCGACCAATGCCTCGCTCGGCGACCTCGACCCGGCCAAGATCTCGAAGATCGACGCCAGCGGCAACCATGTCGGCGGCGACAAGCCGACCAAGGAAGCCTTCCTGCACCGGGTCATGTACAAGCAGCGCCCGACCTGCGAGGCGGTGGTGCATCTGCATTCGACCCATTCGGTCGCGGTTTCCTGCCTGCACCACATCGACCATCACGACTGCCTGCCGCCGCTGACCGCCTATTACATCATGCGCGTCGGCAAGCTGCCTCTGGTGCCCTACCACCCGCCGGGCGACGAGAGCCTGGCGCTGGCGGTCGAGAAGCTGGCCGACAAGCATCACGCCGTGCTGCTCGCCAATCACGGTCCTGTCGTCGCCGGCAAGAGCCTGGAAGACGCGATGTATGCGACCGAGGAGCTGGAGGAGACGGCCAAGCTGTTCCTGATGCTGCGCGGCGAGGCTACCCGCCCGCTGACGCCCGAACAGGTCGCCGAACTGCGCAAGCGCAACAGCTGAAGCAGGGTGGGGGAGCGCCATTCTTCCTCGTGAGCGGGGCCATCGGCGTCGCTCACGAGGGTTTGACGCATCCCTCCTTGAATCGTCGACTGCGAGGCAGATCTTCCCTCACCTGTGGTTGCACAGGGAGGGATGAGATGAAGATCTTTGTGGCTCTGCTTCTGTTCGCCGCGTCGCTGGCCGGCTGCCAGACGAGCGACACCTCGACCGGCGGCAGCTTCACCAGCTGCCAGTCAATCGGCACAGGCGGCACCGCCGACGTCATCTGCTGACGCCGACGCGGGTCACGGGGCTTGTTGCGGACGAGGCGGCATCACCGCTTCGCCGAGCTCGGCTTCTTCACCTCTCTCGTGGGGAGAGGTGAAGCGCGGCCTCCGGTGAAAATCCCCTACTCCGGCCGGCAGGCGCGGCCGTAAAGCTGCAGCATCCGCGTTACGCCGCGCTCCAGCAGCGCCTCGGCGGTGGCGGCGGTTTCGCCGCTGCGCACCGCCTCCGCATCCTCCGCGAGGTACTGCGCGACCAGCGGCTCGGGGATCGCCCGGCCCTTCAACGTCGCCATCAGCTTCGCCACCGCGCGCTCGGCCTGCTCGTGCGGCCAGTAATAGCGGATACGGTCGCTGTAGCTGTAGTGGCGCAGCACATGCTGCTCATCCGGCGTGCCGGGATAGTAGCGCTGCCAGTAGTTCGGCTCCGACAGCATCAGCGCTTCCATCGCATTCGC
>JAFKJZ010000119.1 GCA_017305815.1 Hyphomicrobiales bacterium | reverse complement strand
CGCCGGTTGCATTCGAGCAGCGCGGCGAGCGCCAGGCTGTCGGCCGAGAAGAAGATCGCGTCGGTCAGCGGCGCCTGCGCCAGCACCGCGTCGAGGCCGTGAATGCCGTCCTGGGTGCTCATCGGCAGCACCAGCTCGATGCGCACCGGCGGCGGCAGGCCGGCCTCGGCGACCGCCTTGGCGAGGCCGATGAAGCGGCCATTGGCGCGCGAATCCTGCGAGGCGGCGCCGCCGACAAAGGCGATGCGCTGGGCGCCGCGCTTCAAGAGCAGCGCGCCGACGTCGCGGCCGGCGGCGATGTTGGAGAAGCCGGCGGCGCAGTCGATCGGCCGCGCGTCGGTGTCCCAGGTCTCGACCACCGGCACGCCGCTCTGGCGCAGCAGGTCCATGGCGCGCGGCGTGTGGTGCAGGCCGGTCAGGATGAAGCCCATCGGCCGCCGTTCCAGCAGCGTCTGGATGATCTGCTCCTCGCGCAGCACCGAATATTCGCTGTTGCCGATCACCACCGAGATGCCGCGCAATTCGAGCGTGTCGATCGTCGCCTTGACCTGGGCGGCGAAGGCGGAGCTCGACAGCGTCGGGATGACGACGGCGACGACGCGGCTGTTGTTGGAGGCGAGGTTCCGCGCCGCCTCGTTCGGGATGTAGTTGAGCTCGCGGATGGCATCCTGGACCCGCTTGCGCGTCTCCTCGGTCACCATCTCCGGCCGGCCGATGACGCGCGACACGGTCTGGGCCGAGACGCCGGCCCGCGCGGCGACGTCCGCCATGGTGACAACGCCCGTCCCGGCTGGAGCATTTCCAAATCGTCTTCGGCGCATTGACAGCCCCCTATGTTGGCGCTAACAGATATAGAAACTTGTTAGCGCTATCAACAATCATCAAACGCCGCCCACCAAAACCGGGCGCAGAAACGACGGAAATGGGAGTGGCGATGAGCCAGGAAGTGCGGAACAAGGCCCAGATCCTTTCGGGCTACCGCGTGCTCGATTGCACGGTCGCGATGTCGGGCCCGTTCGCGGCGCAGCGCATGGGCGACATCGGCGCCGACGTGATCAAGGTCGAGCCGGTCGAGGGCGAGTGGCAGCGGCGCATGCCGGCCGGCGGCGGCGCCCGCACCATCAACGCCTCGTTCCTATCGCTGAACCGCAACAAGCGCAGCCTGGCGATCAACCTGAAGTCGCCGCAGGGCCAGGCCGCCCTGCACAAGCTGGTCCAGAACGCCGACGTCTTCATGCAGAACTACCGCCCGCATGTGGCGAAGAAGCTCGGCGTCGACTACGACACGCTGAAGGCGATCAACCCGCGCCTGATCTATGTCTCGATCGCCGGCTACGGCGCCGAGGGCCCCTACTCCGCCCGCCCGGGCCAGGACCTGCTGCTGCAGGCGCTTTCCGGCGCCATGTATTCCGCCGGCCAGGCCGACGGCCCGCCGCAGCCGGTCGGCCAGTATGTCGTCGACGCGACCACCGCCTATGCCGCCTTCGAGGGCGCGCTGGCGGCACTGCTGCACCGCGAGCGCACCGGCGAGGGCCAGCTCGTCGAGGTCAACATGCTCGACGCCGCGATCTCGTTCCAGATGCAGGAGCTGTCGGTCTTCACCATCGACGGCAAGCCGCAGAAGCGCACGCAGGAGCCGCACGGCCACGTCTATATCCGCGCCCCCTACGGCGTGTTCGAGACGCAGGACGGCTATGTCGCCCTCGCCTTCCCGCAGCTCGCCAAGCTCGGCGAACTGTTCAACGAGCCCGCCTTCCTGGCGATGAACGACGACGTCGACCCGTTCGAGCAGCGCGACCTCATCCATCAGCTGGTCGCCAAGCACAGCCGCGGCTGGAAGCGCGCCGAACTGATCGACGCCATGCTGGCGCTCGGCCTCTGGGCCGGCCCGGTCAACGACTTCGCCGCGACGGTCGAGGATCCGCAGGTGAAGTTCAACGGCAGCTTCGTCGAATACGACCACCACACCGAGGGTCACCTGAAAACCCCCGGATTCCCCATCCGCTTCAGCAAGACCCCGTCGTCCGTGGAGAGAGGCGCGCCGCTGGTCGGCGAGCACAGCCGCGAGGTCCTGGCCAATGCGGGTTTCGAAACCGAAGAGATCGATCGCCTGATCTCGGAGGGCATTGTCGGCGCGCCCTAGGCGCGACAGGAGGGGCGGCGAAGGCCGCCGTCGAGGAGGGAGGAAATCATGAACATCACCAAGCGGGCGCTCATCGCGCTCGCCGGCGCGGCGGCCCTCGTGGCCGCGGCCGGCATGCCGTCGGTGGCGCAGTCCGAAGGCAAGCAGATCGTCTATCTTTCGGCCGGTCTCGACGCGCCCTTCTGGCGCTACGTGTCGAAGGGCGTCGAAGCGGCGGCGAAGGAGCACGGCTATGATTTCGTCGCGCTCGACAGCCGCAACAACACGCAGACGCAGCTGCAGAACACGCAGGATGCGCTCGTAAAGGGCGCCAGCGGCATCGTGCTCTCGCCGACCGACTCCTCGACCGCGCCGGCCGTGCTCAACCTCGCCCAGAAGGCGGGCGTCCCGGTGAGCTTCGCCGGCATCGGCACCACCTCGGGCGAATACGTCACCTTCGTCACGTCGAACGACGAGGCCGGCGCCTATGACGTCGGCAAGGCGCTGGCCAAGGCCTTCGAGGCCAAGGGCTGGAAGAACGCCGAGGTCGGCATGGTCACCATCTCCCAGGCGCGCCAGAACGGCGTCAAGCGCACCAATGGCTTCGTCCGGGCGATGGAAGAGGCGGGCAACAAGATCGTCGCCCGCAACGAGATGCAGACCTACACCGCCGACGAGACCTATCGCTTCGTGCAGGACATGCTGACGGCGCATCCGGAAATGCGCGGCATCTTCGTGCAGACGGATTCGCCGACGCTCGGCGCCAAGCGCGCCGTCGACGCCATGCGCCGTGGCGGCGAGACGCTGATCGGCGCCTTTGACGGCGTGCCGGAATTCCTGCCGATGATCGAGGACGGCTCGATCGTCGCCAGCGGCATGCAGCAGCCCTACCTGATGGGCAAGACGGCCGGCGAAAGCGTCATCGCCAAGCTGGAAGGCGGCAAGACCGAGAAGGAAGTGGTCCTTCCGATCCTCACCGTCAGCAAGGACAACATGGCGGCGATCCTGCCGGACCTGAAGCTGACCGTGTTCGCCGGCGAACTCAATTGATCGGCAGGGTCGGCGGCATCGCGCCGCCGGCCCGCCCCCAAGCGGACCGGTTTCCGGCCGCGCCTTTCCATTCCAATCGATGAACGACCCGCGAGCCGGGGCGCCTGATGGCGGCCGGCCGCGCGGAACAACGGATACGAGATCGTCCGCGCTGGGCTGCGACGATGCGAGGGAGACAGGATGATGACCAACGTCGCAACGGGCAACGCCGCGCAGAGCGGATGGACGCAATCGCTCCGAGGGTTGCTGCTGACCCGTGAAGCGGGTGTGCTGGGGGCGCTGCTGGCGCTCTGCATCGTCTTCGCCGTGGCAAGCCCGGTCTTCCTGACGGGCACCAACATCCTCAACCTGCTGCGCCAGATCTCGCTGCTCGGCGTGCTCGCCGTCGGCGCCACCTATGTGCTGATCATCTCGGAAGTCGACCTCTCGGTCGGCTCGCTCTACGGCTTCGCCGGCATGGTCGGCGGCCTCCTGATCGTCGGTGGCGTGCCGGAGACGGCGGCGATCCTGATCACGCTGCTGCTCGGCCTCGGCATCGGCGCCATGAACGGCGCCATCACCGTCGTCGGCCGCATCCCGTCCTTCATCACCACGCTCGGCACGCTTTACCTGATCCGCGGCGCCACGCTCGTCATGAGCAACGGCATGCCCGTCTCGCTGCCGCACGGCCAGGGCGCCGCGCCGATCCTGACCGGCATCGCCCAGGGCCGGCTGATCGGAAATTTGTCGAACCAGGTCCTGGTCCTGATCGTCGTCGCGGCCATCGGCTTCTTCCTGCTCCACCGGACGACCTTCGGCTTCCACATCTTCGCCGTCGGCGGCAACGACCGCGCCGCGCGCATCGTCGGCGTGCCGGTGTCGCGCACCAAGATCGTCGCCTTCGCCATCGCCGGCCTGCTCGCCTCGTTCGCCGGCATCATCAACTTCGGCTTTCTCGAGAACGTCCAGCCCGTCACGGGCATCGGCCTGGAGCTCGACGTCATCGCCGCGGTCATCATCGGTGGCACGCGGCTCGGCGGCGGCGAGGGCTCCATCCCCGGAACCCTGCTCGGCGTGCTGCTGATCGGCGTCGTCCGCAATGGCCTGATCCTGCTCGGCGTCACGCCCTTCTGGCAGACGACCCTGATCGGAGCGGTCGTGCTGACGGCGGCGCTGATCGGCGGACTGACATCGAAGAAATAGCCAACCAACACGCGAACCAACGAACTTCGGACTGAACGAACTTCGGACGAAGCGAACTTCACCTGGGAGGAAACCACCATGCTACGCGCTACCCTGTTTGCGGGCCTCGCCACGCTCGCCCTGCTCGTCCCGGCAGCCGCCGCGGACTTCACCCTGTCGCCGGCGATCAAGGCCCGCGCCGAGGCCAAGGAAAAGCCGACCTTCGTCGTCTCCTACCATGACCCCGCCCTTTCGGTGGCCGTGCCGATGCGCACCGGCGCCGAGGCGGCCGGCAAGGAGCTGAACGTCAACGCGCTGTTCACCGGCCCGGTCGGCGGCGGCGCCGAGAAGCAGGTGGCCGAGCTCGAGAACTGGATCACCAAGGGCGTCGACGGCATCGCCGTCTCCTCGTCCTCGACCGACGCTCTCGCGCCGGTGATCAACAAGGCGCTCGCCGCCGGCATCCCGGTCGTCACCTTCAACACCGACAATCCGGCTTCGCAGCGCCTGACCTTCGTCGGCCAGGACCTCGTCTATTCGGGCGTCGTCATGGGCGAGACCCTCGTCAAGGAGATGGGCGAGAAGGGCAAGATCCTGATCTTCACGGTCGACGCCGCTGCCCAGTGGTCGAAGGACCGCGAGAACGGCGCCCGCCAGGCGCTCGCCAAGCACCCCGACATCGCCATCGCCGGCCTGATCAACACCACCAACGAGCCGCAGCAGATCTACGCCGCGATCGAGAACGCCGTCCTCGCCAACCCCGACATCACCGGCATCATCTCGCTGGATTGCTGCTCGTTCCCGGCGATCGGCCAGTATCTCGAGCGCAACGGCATGGCCGGCAAGATCCCGGTCGTCGGCTCCGACCTGCTGCCGCAGACCCGCGAGCTGATCATCTCGGGCGCGCTGACCTCGACCATCACGCAGAACCCGCAGCGCCAGGGCCATGACGCGGTCGTCGTGCTCAACGAGATCTACGCCGAGGGCAAGATGCCCCCGAGCCACACCGACACCGGCGTCGAAGTGATCGACAAGTCCAACGTCGAGAAGCACCAGGCCGAGTAAGGCCTGCTGCCCCTGCCCTGCCTAGATGATCCAGAACGAGAGTATGCGCCGATGACTTCGATGCTCCAGCTTCGCGACTTGGGAAAATCCTTCGGGAGCTTCTGGGCGCTGCGCAAAGTCAGCATCGACTTCAAGCAAGGCGAGGTGCATGCGCTCGTCGGTGAAAACGGGGCGGGCAAGTCGACCCTGATCAAGCTGATCGCGGGCGTCTACAACCCGAGCGAGGGGGCCATCATCGGCCCCCTCGGCACCGAGCTCCGCATGAAGACGCCACGCGATGCGCTGACCAGCGGCATCGGCGTCGTGCACCAGGAGCTCGACCTGTTCGACAACCTGACCGTCGCCGAGAACATCGCCCTCGGCATCGACGACGGCGGCTTCGTCAAGCCGTCGAAGGCCGCCATGGCCGCACGGGCGCGCAAGGCGCTCGACGAGCTCCAGGAACAGAAGATCCTGCCGTCCATGCGGGTCGGCGACATCTCCTCCTCCGACAAGCAGCTGGTGGCGATCGCCAAGGTGCTGACCTGGGACGCCAAGGTCATCATCTTCGACGAGCCGACCTCGGCCCTCAACGCCGCCGAAGCGGCGCGCCTGCTGGAGCGTATCCGGCATCTGAAATCCGTCGGCGTCACCATCATCTATGTCTCGCACAAGCTGGGCGAGATCTTCTCGATCGCCGACCGCATCTCCGTCATCCGCGACGGCACGCTGATCACGACGCGCCCTGTCGCCGAGTTCGACCACGAGAAGGTCGTCGACGCGATGCTCGGCCGCCAGCCGGCCGAAATCTTCCCGGCCCAGGTCAAGCCGCGCCCGACCAAGGAAGTGCTGCTCGACGTCACCGACGTGCATGGCCGCGAACTGGCCGGCGCCTCGCTGAAAGTACGCGCCGGCGAGATCGTCGCGTTGGCCGGCCTGCCGGATTCCGGCCCCTCCTCGCTGCTGCGCCACATATTCGGCATGGATCACGCCACCTCGGGCACGATCGCCATTTCGGGCCGCCCGATCGGCCGTTCGTCGCCGCGCGCCGCCATCCGCAGCCGCGTCGCCTATCTGCCGGCCGACCGCCTGCGCGAGGGCATCCTGCCGCTGATGAGCGTGCTGCGAAACGCCGAGGCGACCGACGAGGCGATGCATGCCAGCACCGGCAGGGAGCGCCGCAACAAGGCGCTCGACGCCATCCGCCGGCTCTCGGTGCGCACCTCGTCCATCCTGAACCGCATCACCTCGCTCTCGGGCGGCAACCAGCAGAAGACGCTGATCGCGCGCTGGCTGGTCATGCAGCCCAAGGTGCTGATGCTCGACGACCCGACGCGCGGCGTCGACATCGGCGCGAAGTCGGAGATCTACCACATCCTGCGCGGCATCGCGGATTCCGGCGCCGCCGTCGTCTTCACCTCGTCGGATTCGCTCGAGCTCGCCCGCCTGTCGGACCGCATCCTGCTGTTCCGCCATGGCAAGGTCGTCGAGGAGATCGTTCGCGACGTCACCCACGCAGAACTCGATCGCGCGATCAGCGCGGCCTAACAGAGGAAACATCCATGAAGCGCTCCGGTATTCTCAACGCCGAACCCGGCGGGATTCAATTTCGACAACTTGACGACATGGTGGTGATGGTGCCGCGATCAATCTTGGCCCCACTTGTGCCCGATCTTGAACAGGCCGCGACTCACCTTGTTTCGTCCACGAACAACGCGTTGCGTCTTCTGCGACTTTATCTCCTGGCATGGCCGGAAGATTTAGAAGTCACCGACCCCGCGGTCCGCCGTCTCGCCGTCAACCACGTCCACGATCTTGTCGCCTTGGCGCTTG
>JAFKJZ010000118.1 GCA_017305815.1 Hyphomicrobiales bacterium | reverse complement strand
CGACTCCACCGGGCTGTAGAGAACGCCTGTAGCCATCAGGCGCGGCTGAACTTCAGATATTCGTAGCCCGAAACCAGGCGCTGCGGCAGCTGGCGGACCAGCAGCCAGACGACCAGGGCGGTGACGACCTTGTCGATGATGTTGGAGCCGAACACGGTCAGCGCGACGGAGCCGAACAGCGACTGGCCGACCTGCGACAGGTAGGCGACGGCGAAATCGGAACCGGCGCCGGTGACGCCGCCGAACAGGTAGACCTGGATCGGCACGGCGACGAGGGTCAGGAAGAAGGCGATGACGACGCCGGAGATCGCCGCCTGCCAGATCGTGCGGAACCAGCCGAGGCGGGCGAGCACGCCGGCGACGACGCCGATCACCAGCGCCACCGGCGCGAAGGCGGCGGCGACCGGATTGGTGAGCAGCCCCCAGATCAGGTTGGTGAGAAGACCGGCGAGGCCGCCGGCGATCGGCCCGGCCAGCACGGCGACCAGCACAGTGCCGATCGAATCGAGGAAGATCGGCAGCCGCAGCGCGTCGTTGATCTGGCCGCCGACGATGTTGATGACGATCGCCGCCGCGATCAGGACGAGGACGCGCGTGCTGATCAGGCTCGCGGTATTGGCCGTTTGGGTCGACATGGTTGGATAGCCCCCAGCTTGGTGGTGGGACCGGCGCCCGATCGCCCGATCCCGCTAATTGCGGTTCAGCCGCGCGGCTTGACGATCAGTTCCTCGTAGCCGGAGAGCGCACAGGGCTCGCGGGTGAAGTCGAGGTCGGCGAGCTCGGCCAGCACGATCTCGGCGGTGGTGTAGACCGAGGAGCCGGGGCCGAAATGCGCGCCGGTGGTAACACCGTGCCGGTCGGAGAGCGCGATATGCAGATGGTCGCCCTTGGCGTCGACGGTGCCGACCAGCGAGACGATCTCGAAATGACCCTCGCGCTCGACCCAGACGCCGGTATTGGCGAAGCGCAGCGACGCCTTGGTCAGGCTGCCGACGACGGTGACGATGCTGACCGCCTTCAGGCCGTTGTCGTCGACGAACTTGCGCAGTTCGAGCGCGACGTCCTGGCCGGGCTTCAGCCGCAGCGCATAGAAACGGGCACCGCTCGAAGGGGCGACAGTGGAAGAGCTCATGGGAATGTCCTGTTGACTGCGCGTTCCGGGGCTCGCGATGGCGTCGCGGACCTCCTGCGAGCAGGCGTAGGAGAGCGCCAAGGCGGCTGTCAATTTAAACCCGACAAGATCGGTAGAGTATTTCTCTTGCCGTATTGGCCTGAGAATGACGTGACGCCGAGGGCTCTCCCGCAGCAATGACTTACCTCGCGAAATGGATCGATCCGGCCGCCCTGCGGCATGTCCGGCCACGCGCGGGCGGACTTGGCGCGCCCCTTGACCGTGCCGTCAATCGCGGCAACTGCACAGGCGGATGCACAAAGGAAAGTCTGGTCGGACCAATCCGAAGCTGCAATGATCGCTCCAGACGGCAAGACCGCTGAAATCGACCAAAACGCGCCCATGACTGAGCAATCCCAGGACACTCCCCTCGCCTCCGGTCAGACCGGAGCTCCGGCCGAAGACAGCGCCGGTTCGGTCGCGACCGTCGCCCAGACGGCGGTCGAGCGCCTGCGCAGGATGATCGAAGCCGGTGAATTCGCCGTCGGCGAAGCGCTGATGCCGCAGCGCCAGCTGGCGCGCGAACTGAATGTCAGCCGCGCGACCTTGCCCGAGGCGCTGTCGATCCTGGCGACCGTCGGGCTGGTGTCGATCGAGCCTGGGCGCGGCACCTTCGTGCGCGACCCGAGCGCGGTGGCGGAATCCGGCTCGGCGATGTCGTGGCGCTTTTCCGCCCGCTACAGCCCGGCCGAGGTCTACCAGGTGCGCTACATCGCCGAGAGCCAGGCGGCGCAGCTTGCGGCGATGACGCTGACCGCGCCCGAGATCAACCTGCTCAAGGACAATCTGCAGGCGTTTCGCACGGCGGCGCAGACCTTCGATGTCGAGGCGTTCGCCAGGGTAGATTTCGAATTTCACGCCATGATCATGCGCTTCTCGCGCAACCGCCTGCTTTGCGACATCCATCACAGCTTCGCCAAGGTGCTGATCGAGAGCACCAAGCTGCCGATCACCCGCGAGAAGCTCTGGGATCCCGTCGCCGAGCACGAACGCGTCATCGAGGCGTTCGTGATGAACGACCCGGAAGGCGCGGGCTACTATATGCGACGCCATCTGAGCCGGACGGCTCACCGCGTCGGCATCTCCATCGTTGAACTGGTCTGAAAGCGGGCGCGCGCCGCCCCGACAAGCGGAAAGGAACGACATGCCGAAAGAGATCTTCGTATCCTACGGGATCGACGTCGACGCCGTGGCCGGCTGGCTCGGCTCCTATGGCGGCGAGGACAGCCCCTGCGATATCTCGCGCGGCGCCTTTGCCGGCCATGTCGGCAGCGCCCGCCTGCTCCGCATGTTCGAGAAGTGGGGCATCCAGACCACCTGGTTCATTCCCGGCCACTCGATCGAGAGCTTCTGGACCGAGATGAAGGCCGTCGCCGACGCCGGCCACGAGATCGGCATGCACGGCTACAGCCATGAAAACCCGATCGCCATGACGCCCGAGCAGGAAGAGGCGATCT
This sequence comes from Hyphomicrobiales bacterium, assembly GCA_017305815.1. Taxonomy (GTDB): domain Bacteria; phylum Pseudomonadota; class Alphaproteobacteria; order Rhizobiales; family Kaistiaceae; genus Kaistia; species Kaistia nematophila. The sequence goes on along the minus strand of JAFKJZ010000118.1, from coordinate 4,589 downwards.
TCGACAAGTGCGTCGAGCTGATCACCAAGCTCTCCGGCAAGCCGCCGCGCGGCTACGTCGCGCCGTGGTGGGAATTCGGCTCCAAGACCAACGAACTCCTGAAGCAGAAGGGCATCAAGTACGACCACTCGCTGATGCACAACGACCATCACCCCTATTACGTGACGGTCGGCGACGAATGGACCAAGATCGACTATTCGAAGCATCCCTCGACCTGGATGAAGCCCTATGTGCAGGGCGAAGAGACCGACCTGATCGAGATCCCTGCCTCCTGGTATCTCGACGACCTGCCGCCGATGATGTTCATCAAGGCCTCGCCGAACAGCCACGGCTTCGTCAATCCGCGCGATATCGAGCAGATGTGGAAGGACCAGTTCGACTGGGTCTACGAGAACTATGACTACGCCGTCTTCCCGCTGACAATCCATCCGGACGTCTCGGGCAAGCCGCATGTCCTGAAGATGCATGAGCGCCTGTTCGAGTACATGAAGGGTTTTGAGGGCGTGAAGTTCGTGACGATGGAGACCATCGCCGAGGACTTCGCCAAGCGCTTCCCGAAGAGCGGCACGGCGCGGCCGCAGTCCTGATCAAGTTTTTGGCGCGGCGACGGTTTTCGGATCGCCGCCGCGCCCCCAGCCTGAAGGACGAGACGATGTGCGGATTGTGCGGCGCCTTTGGCGGCAGTGACCACTGGACCGGCGGCAGCGCGGCGACGGCGACCGGACTGACGCCGGCGGCCGAGCGGCAGGCGCGCGCCCGCATCGCCAACCAGATCCTGAAGCCCTATGGCCTGACGCTCGACGAATGGGCCGGCCGCTTCACGCTGCGCGCCCGCAACGGCAAGACCGCCATCATCGATCATTTCGGCGCCATCTGGCCGGAGGCGGAAAAGCTCACCGGCCGGACCTTCGACCCGCTCGACCCGGCCATCCTCGACCGGATGGAGGGAGTTTCGCCATGACCGCCCCGGACGATGGCGACAGCCGGATCACCGCCAATGTGCTGACCGGCTTTCTCGGCGCCGGCAAGACGTCGCTGCTGAAGCGCCTGCTCGCCCTCCCCTCGCTTTCCGGCACGGCGGTCATCATCAACGAGTTCGGCGAAGTGGGCCTTGACCACCTGCTCGTCGAGGCGATCGACGACGACATCGTGCTTTTGAAAAGCGGCTGCATCTGCTGCAACATCCGCACGGATCTGAAGGATGCGCTGCTGTCGCTGTTCGAGCGCAGCCGCAACGGCGAGATTCCTCGCTTTTCGCGCATCGCCATCGAGACGACCGGCATCGCCGATCCCGCGCCGATCGTCGCCACCCTTTCGGCCGACCCGATGCTGCGCCACCACTTTCGCGTCGGCAACATCGTCACCGTCGTCGACGTGCCGAACGGGCAGAGCAATCTCGATGGCTTCGTGGAATCACAGCGCCAGGTCGCCGTCGCCGACCGGATCATCGTCTCCAAGAGCGATATTTCGCCCGCAGAGGACACGGCCCGCCTGCGCGCGCGGCTCGAGGCGCTGAACCCGGCTGCGGAGATCCTCGAACTCGACGAGACGATGCAGCCAGACGACGCGCTGTTCATGCGCGACATCCACGACAGTTCCGCGCGTGGCGCGGAGGTCGCCCGCTGGCTCAAGGCCGAGACGCGAGCGCTCGATGCTCACGGCCACCACCATCATCACGGCCATGATCACGGTCATTCGCACCACCAAGCGCATGAGCATGATGTCAACCGACATGGTGACATCCGCGCCTTCGTGCTGAAGGGAGACGCGCCGCTCTCCTGGGCGCGCTTCGGCCTCTGGCTGTCGATGCTGCTCAACCGCCATGGCGGCGAGATATTGCGACTGAAGGGCCTGCTCGATATCGAGGGCAATGACAGCCCGGTCGTCATCCAGGGCGTGCAGCACCTGATCCACAAGCCGATGCATCTCGACCACTGGCCGGCGGGCGTCAACGGCACGCATCTCGTGGTGATCGCCAAGGGGCTGGACCCGGCTTTGGTGGAGCGCTCCTTCCGCGCGTTCAACGGCCTGTCGCCGCTGTTGGGCGGCCTGGCGAAGAGCGCCTGAGCAGGAATCTGGCGCTGCTGGGACGGACGTCCGCAGGGCGCATCGGCAAGCTCGCCGTCATCCTCGCGAAGGCGAGGATCCATGCGCCCTGAACATTCGCAGGTCAGAACGGACCGAGGTCTCACCTCCGGCAACCCCGATGCATGGATCCTCGCCTTCGCGAGGATGACGGCTGAGAGCCGAGACCGAGGGCTCGGACCTTCCCGGCGAGGTCCCCCCACCCGCCGGCCTTCGGCCGTCGACCTCTCCCGTGGGAGAGGTGAAGCTCCCCTACCCGCCAAGCACCTCGAATTCCGTCCGCATCGCTTCCCTGTCGAGGCCCAGTCCAAGCAGCACCGAGGCGAGGATGCGCGACTTGATGCCGGTCAGGTCGCCGGCGAAGATCGCCCCCGCCCGCTCCAGGTCCTTGCCGCCGCCATTGCCATAGACCGGCTTGACCCGGCCTTCCGGGCAGCGCGAGGTGACGATGACGGGAAGCCCGCTCGCGGCCAGTTCCTCGACCGCGCGGGTGACCGCCGGCGGCGCGTTGCCGCGACCGAACCCTTCCAGCACGATCGCCCTGGCGCCGCTCGCCGCGGCGAAGCGGATGGCGCGATCGGAAGCGCCCATCACCATCTTGATCAGCTCGACATCCGTCTCGACGCGACCGGGCGCATAGGTCTTGCGCAATAGCGGTTTGCGATGGACGAGGACGCGATCGCCATCGACCTCGCCGAGCTTGCCATGCTCGCCGGAGCGGAAGGTGTCGACGCGCGAGGTATGGGTCTTGGTGACGTCGCGGGCAGCGTGAAAATCCTGCTCGAAGACGATGACGACGCCGAGGCCGCGCGCCGCCGGGCTCGCGGCGATACGGATCGCCTCGGCGATATTGCGCGGGCCGTCCGTGTCAGGCTCGTCGGCGCTTCTTTGCGCGCCGGTGAACACCACCGGCTTGTCGCTGGCAACAAGGAGATCGGCCATCCAGGCGCTCTCCTCCATCGTATCGGTGCCATGGGTGACGACGACGCCGTCGCAGGCCGGATTGGCGAGATGCTCGGCGATGCGCTTGGCGAGATCAAAGGCAAGCGGCAGGTCGATCGCATAGCTGCCGATATTGCTGAACTCGTCGACGGTGATCTCGATCCCGTCCAGCGGATCGTGCAGCGTCTCGCGCAGCGCCGCGCCGGTGACGCTCGCGACGACGTCCCGGCCGTCGGCGTCAAGGCGGGAGGCGATCGTGCCGCCGGTGGTGATCAGGGCAATCTTGGGCATGGGTTCCCTTTCCGCGGAGACGCGGGAGCCGCCGCCGGAACAAGGTCGGCGCGCGGCTCGGGTTTGGAATGGAGGCGGAATGCGCCGTCAGTAGCGGCCGACGAGCAGGCCGCCATCGACGACGATCACCTGGCCGGTGATATAGCGCGAGCCCGGCGAGGCGAGGAAGAGGATGACGTCGGCGATGTCCTCCGGCTCGCCGACACGGCCCATCGGGATAAAGGACGCCGCCTGCTCCAGCCCTTCGGGCCCAAGCGAATGCTCCTTCGACAGCGCCTGCGCCGTGCGGATATAGCCGGGCGCGATGCCGTTGACGCGTACGCCGTCCGGGGCAAGCTCGACGCCGAGGCCGCGCACCAGCCCGACCACGCCGGACTTCGCAGCGGAATAGTGGACGTGCTCGTCCCAGCCATAGGCGACGCCCATGATCGAGGACAGCGCGACGATGGCGCCGGACTTGCGGCGGCGCATACCGGGGGCGGCGGCGCGGATGATGCGCAGCACGCCCTTCAGGTCGACGTCGAGCGTGCGGTCCCATTGCTCGTCGGAGAGATCGGCGAGCGGCACCTTCTTGGCGATGCCGGCATTGGCGATGATCGCGTCGATCTTGCCGAAGCGCGCCTCGACATCGGCGACCAGCGCATCCGTGCGCTCGGTCGAGGTGACGTCGAGAAACTGGAACTCGGCGCTGCCGCCCTCGGCGCGGATGCCCTCGGTGACCGCGTTGCCTTCGGCCTCCAGAACATCGGTCACCACGACATGGTAGCCGGCGCGGGCGAAGGTGAAGGCGGTGGCCCGGCCGATGCCGATGCCGGCGCCGGTGATGATGGCGATTGGCTGCGTCATGAAATGTCCGATCCTTACAGGGCAGGTGCGCCGTTCGGCACAGCGTAGGGCGAAAGCGAGCGCTTGAGGAAGCCGCCATCGCCGGGCTCGCCGAGGATCTCGCCGTCCTGCATCACGACCTTGCCGCGCAGCACGGTCATCACCGGCCAGCCGGTAACCTCCAGCCCCTCATAGGGCGTGTAGTCGGCGCCGTGGTGCAGGAGCTCTTGGCTCAGCGTCACCTTGCGGTCCGGGTCCCAGATCGCGAGGTCGGCGTCGGCGCCGACCGCAATCGTGCCCTTGCGCGGGTAAAGGCCGTAGGTCTTGGCGTGGTTCGTCGCGGTGAAGGCGACGAAGTCGTTGAGGCTGATGCGGCCCTTCTTGACGCCCTCGGAGAACAGGATCGGCAGGCGCGTTTCGACGCCGGGAATGCCGTTCGGCACCCA
>JAFKJZ010000117.1 GCA_017305815.1 Hyphomicrobiales bacterium | reverse complement strand
TCGATCGTGAGCGGCGGGACGCCGTCGGCGCGCTTTTCGCGGGCGATGCGGCGGCCGGCCGACCAGGTGCCGCCCTCCAGCACCTTCGCCAGCGGCAACGAATCGGCATCCAGCCCCAGCTTGTCGCGGATCAGTTGCGCGGTGCGGTCGAGCAGCGCCACGGTCAGCGCCCGCCATTCGACGATGAACTCGTCGCCCGCCTTCCAGCGCCGCTTCACGGCGGCCGCATCCTTCGGCACCAGCACGCCCAAATCGAGGAACAGCCCGCCATTGCGGTATTCCGGCAGGCCGGTGAGTCCGTCGAGGTCGATCACCTCGACGCCGGTCCAGATCAGCGGTTCGATCAGCGAATAGGTCAGCCACTGCGACAGCTTGTGGAACGGCATCAGACCGGCGGTGGCGTCGTCGGTGACAAGCTTGCGGTGCTCGAAGGTGTCGCCGAGCGCCACGCCGTCGCGCAGCAGCCGGCCCGGCCAGATCGGCCCGAACGCCTCCAGCACCAGTTCGAGGATTCTGGGCGCCGACACGCGGCCGTCGGCGTCGGCGGTGGCGAGCACGGCGTCGAACAGGCCGCCCGGCCGCGCCTCGCCGGTGCCGAAGAGGTCGGGCCGGTCCGCGACCACCCGGCCGAGCGCGTTCAGCAGCCTGGCTCGGCCGTCGAGCCCGACCATCGGGTTCTCGGCCGTGACCTGGAAGCCCTCGGCGAGATCGGCCGCGTCGAGCACGGCGAGCGCCGCCGCGTCGGCCCGCAGCGGGTCGGCCGGATCCTGCGAGAACAGGCCCGAGGCGAACATGGCGAAGCTGGCGACCCCCAGCCCTTCCGAGCGTGAATAGGTCTCGCCGGTCGCCGCCTCGTGGTAGCGCCAGTCCGGTCCGGCGCCGGCATCGAGCAGCACGCTGACGATGGCGAGGTCATAGGCGGTGCGGCCGAAGCGGATGGGATCGGTGATGCCGGCCGCGTCGATCAGCCCGCCGAAGCGGTCGATTCGTCCGGCCTCGAAATGACGCCAGCGGGAATGGAACGGAATGTCGAGGTCCGGATAGCTTTCGCGCGCCGTGTCGATCACGAAGTCCGCCACCGCCGGCAGCCGGTCGAGATCGACGGCGAAATGGTCGAGCTTGCCGGCGATGCCGAGTTCGAGCAGCCGGTTGGCGCGTTCGCGCACGGCGGCCGCGGTGAGGAGGGAGGGGATCGAGGCCAAGGGATGCTCCGGCAGGACGAGAGGTCGGACAGGGAGAAGGTGTACGGCGTTTCCGAAGAGGGCGTAAACCCTCGCCCGGAGCGTCGCCCCGACCTATCCCTCGAGGCGGGGGCAAGAGTTGCGTCCGTCCCGACCGCCGGATGCCGTCTGCGGAGGTCTCCTCCCCGCAAGGGGGAGGGGACCGTTTGCGGCCCGCCCTCAGTATTTCTCCAGCGAGCGGCCGATGGTGTGGGCGAGCTCATCCGCCGTCGGCGGCGCGTCGGCGGTGAAATAGCCGGCCGCCTTCTTCGCCTCCATCTCGACGCGCGCATCGATCGGGATCAGTTCGTCCGGGATCGGCACCCGTTCGCCGATCGCGATGCCGGAGCCGGTGATGGCGTCGAACTTCATGTCCGACATCGAGACGAAGCGGTCGATCTTCGTGATCCCCAGCCAGTGCAGCACGTCGGGCATCAATTGCTGGAAGCGCGCGTCCTGCACGCCGGCGACGCATTCGGTCCGCTCGAAATAGGTGGCGGCCTGGTCGCCGCCCTCCTGCCGCTTGCGGGCGTTGTAGACGAGGAACTTCGTCACTTCGCCGAGCGCGCGGCCTTCCTTGCGGTTGTAGACGATCAGGCCGACGCCGCCCGCCTGCGCCTCCTTCACCGCCTCCTCGATGCCGTGCACGAGATAGGGCCGGCAGGTGCAGATGTCGGAGCCGAACACGTCGGAGCCGTTGCATTCGTCGTGCACGCGGCAGGCGAGGCGGCGCGCCGGATCGGCCAGCGCGGCCGGATCGCCGAAGATGTAGAGCGTCATGCCGCCGATCGGCGGCAGGAAGACCTCGAGGTCGGGCCGGGTGACGAGCTCCGGATACATGCCCCCGGTCTGCTCGAACAGGGTCCGGCGCAACTGCTCCTCGCTGACGCCGAAGCGCCCGGCGATGCCCGGCAGGTGCCAGACCGGGTCGATCGCCGCCTTGGTGACGGCGACGTCGCCATTGTCGTGCACGATGGCGCCGTCGATCGGCAGCCGCTTCAGCCGGATCGCCTCGTGCAGCTCGATCATGGTGAGCCGCGCTTTGGTGATGGCGATGGTCGGGCGGATGTCGACGCCCTCGGCGATGCGGTCGGCGAAGATCTGCGCGGCGAGATGGCCGAACGGGTCGAGCGAGACGATCCTGCCGGGCTCCGACCATTGCGGATGCGGCCCGATCGGCGTGACCGGCGCGGTGTTGCGGAAATCGGGCCGCTGGATCGGGTTGAGCGCGCCGGAGGAGACGGCGAGCGCGCGATAGAGCGAATAGGAGCCGCCATGCGTGCCGACGGTGTTGCGGTCGGCCGGGTTCGACACGGTGCCGATGACGGGGCCGCGCTTCAGCGGATCGGCATTTCCCCAGCGGATCGGAAAGCGGACCGGCGCCTGGGCGCCTGGATGCGAGGTGAGACGGATATGCGTCGAACGGTTGATCGTCGTCATGATGCTCCAGCGAACCGGACTGCGAGAGCACGTCAGAATGGGCCGCGCCGCTGCGGAAGGGAAGAAAAATCGCGTGTTTGGAGCGGTTCCGCGAAGCGCGCCCCCTGCGTCATCCCCGCGCAGGCGGGGATCCATGCCGCCGAAGCATGGGGAGGCTCGCTTGTCCCGAAACCCGGCTGGATGAATCCCGGGTCAGGCCCGGGATGACGGCGAGGGTGGGGACCGTGGGTGTGTCCCCTCCCGCGTGAGGGAGGGGACGGGATGTGTCGTCCTCAGCCCGTGCGGCTGAAGCGGAACAGGGTTTCCTGGTGGTAGGTCTCGCCGGGGCGGAGCACCGCGCTCGGGAAATCCTTCTGGTTCGGCGCGTCGGGGAAGAGCTGCGCCTCCAGGCAGAGGCCGGCATTGGCGCCATAGACCTCGCCGTTGATGCCCTTGTCCTTCGAGGCCACCATCTGGCCGCCATAGAACTGCACGCCGGGCTCGGTCGAGGTGACTTCCAGCGCGACGCCGCTCTTCGACGAGGCGAGGACCGCGATCGGCTGCGGCGTCGCGACCTTCTCGCGCCGGACCACCATGTTGTGGTCGTAGCTCTCGACGACGCCGTCATGGCCCTCGCCGAAGCGGCGGCCGTTGCGGAAGTCGTATTCGGTGCCGGCGACGGGGCGGAACTCGCCGGTCGGGATCTTGCCGGCGTCGATCGGCAGGTAGGTTTCGGCCGGGATCGTCAGCACGTGGTCGCGGATGGTGCCGGCGCCGTCGAGGTTGAAGTAGCTGTGCTGCGCCAGGTTCACCAGCGTCGGCTTGTCGGTGGTGGCGGAAATTTCGGTCTTCAGCGTGCCGGGCGCCTCGATCGAATAGGTCAGCTCGACCTCGACCTTGCCGGGATAGCCTTCCTCGCCGTCGGCGCTGGTGATGCCGAGCGTCACGCTGGACGGGCTGGAGCGCAGCAGCGTCCAGACGCGGGTGCCGAAACCGTCGAAGCCGCCATGCAGGTGGTTCGGCGCCTCGTTCTGCGACACCTGGTAGTCCTGGCCGTCGATCGAGAAGCGACCCTCGGCGATGCGGTTGGCGAAGCGGCCGGCGATCGCGCCGAAATAGGTGCGGTTGCGCCGATAGGCCTCGATGTTGTCGTAGCCGAGCACCAGAGGATGCGGCACGCCGGCCAGCCGGATGTCCTGGATGACGGCGCCGAAGGTCAGGATCGTGGCCGTCAGGTCGCCGTTCGAAATGGTGACGGACTTGACGGGGGTGCCATCCGGCATCGTGCCGAAGGTGCGGGAAGTCATGGGCATTCTCTCCGTTGGGTGTTTTTCTCTGCGTTTATTATCGGCCCGGACCGGCGTGCCGGCCGCGGGCTTATTGGGATCAAAAGATCAGATCGTCTGGTTGTAGGCGCCGACTTCCGGATTCTCGCGAAGCGTCTCGTCGACCGATCTGAACATCTCGCGCATGCGGGCTTCCGAGACCGGGCTCTCGACGACGACGACCAGCTCCGGCTTGTTCGACGAGGCGCGCACGAGGCCCCAGGTGCCGTCCTCGTTGACGACGCGCACGCCGTTGACGGTGACGAGGTCGATGATCTTCTGGCCGGCGACCAGCTCGCCCTTCGCTCTCTTCTCCTCGAAGCGCTTCACCACCCTGTCGATGACGCCGTATTTCTTCTCGTCGTCGCAATGCGGCGACATGGTCGGCGAGCCCCAGGTCTTGGGCAGCGCGTTCTTCAGCTCGGCCATGCTCTTGCCGGGGTTGCGGTCGAGCATGTCGAGGATGGCGAAGGCGGAGACAAGGCCGTCGTCATAGCCGCGGCCGATCGGCTTGTTGAAGAAATAGTGGCCGGATTTCTCGAAGCCGGCGAGCGCGTTCAGGGCGTGCACCCGGCGCTTCAGGTAGGAGTGGCCGGTCTTCCAGTAATCGGCCTTGGCGCCATTGGCGATCAGCACCGGATCGGTGGCGAACAGGCCGGTCGACTTGACGTCGACGACGAAGGTCGAATTCGGGTGCAGCGCCGACAGGTCGCGCGCCAGCATCACGCCGACCTTGTCGGCGAAGATCTCCTCGCCCTCGTTGTCGACGACGCCGCAGCGGTCGCCGTCGCCGTCGAAGCCGAGGCCGACCGCCGCGCCATGCTCGAGCACCGCGTCGCGGATCGCGTGCAGCATCTTCATGTCTTCGGGGTTCGGATTGTAGCGCGGGAAGGTGTAGTCGAGCTCGGCATCCATCGGGATGACCTCGGCGCCGATCATCTCCAGCGCCCGGGGCGCGAAGGCGCCGGCCGTGCCGTTGCCGCAGGCGGCGATCACCTTGATCGGGTGCTTGAGCTTCGGCCGGTTGGTGATGTCGGCGAGATAGCGGGCCGGGAAGTTCTCGTGGAAGACGTAGGAGCCGCCGCCGCGAAGGTCGAAGGCGGCCGTGAGCACGATCTCCTTCAGCCGGCTCATCTCGTCGGGGCCGAAGGTCAGCGGCCGTGCCGCGCCCATCTTGACGCCGGTCCAGCCATTCTCGTTGTGCGAGGCGGTGACCATGGCGACGGCCGGCACGTCGAGGTCGAACTGGGCGAAATAGGCCATCGGCGTCACGGCGAGGCCGATGTCGTGCACCTTGACGCCCGCCGCCATCAGGCCGTTGACGAGCGCCTGCTTGATCGATGCCGAATAGGAGCGGAAGTCGTGGCCGGTGACGAGCTCGCGCGCGACGCCGAGCTCGCCGAGCAGCGTGCCGAGGCCCATGCCGAGCGCCTGCACGCCCATCAGGTTGATCTCGTCCCCGAACAGCCAGCGCGCGTCGTACTCCCGGAAGCCCGTCGGCTTCACCATCGGCTTCGATTCGAAGTCGTAGGTGTTGGGGACGAGCTTGGGTACCGGCGTCGGAAACATGGGGGGACTCCCGTTCGAATAGGCTGGAGCGGAGATTGGCGTGGAAATCATTGCCAAAGCAACACCATAGCGGGTGCCGCCGGCAGGTTGCGCGCCGAAAGCGGCGGAATGCGCGGCAGGTGGCGCCGCGCCCGTGGCCCGCCCTCCGGTAAACCCGCGGCCGCCGCGCCGGTTCCGCCCCGGGCGATCGGTGGGACCCGGCCGGGCGTCGAACTCGCGCTTGACGCTTCGAGGCGCGCGCCCCTAACGTCCGCCGGCCCAGCCCGCCGACGACGGTTCGGCCGGCGCCGGGAATTTCCCGCCTTCCTGTTGTTCCTGCCCATGGAGAGCCGCGCGTGGCCCAGAAGCTCATTCTCGATGTCGATACCGGAACCGACGACGCGGTCGCCATCATGCTGGCGGCGCTGCACCCGGAGATCGAGCTGATCGGCGTCACCACGGTCAACGGCAATGTCGAGGTGAAGTTCTGCACCGACAACACGCTGCGCGTGCTCGACCATATCGGCCGTTCCGACATCCCCGTCTACGAGGGCTCGAACCGTCCCTTGGTGCGCGACAATTTCCCGGTCGCGCGCGGCGTCACCGACCAGGCGTCGAAGTTCCATGTCGAGACGCTGCCCGTTCCGGCGGCGAAGTCGAAGAAGGCCGACAAGGGCGCCGTCGACTATCTGGTCGAGACCTATCGCAACGCCAAGGAGCCGATCGTGCTGATGCCGGTCGGCCCGCTCACCAACATCGCCGCGGCGCTCGCCGCCGATCCGGATTTCGCAAAACGCGTGCCGGAGCTGATCATCATGGGCGGCGGCCACGAGATCGGCAACATGACGCCGTCGGCCGAGTTCAACATCTGGGCCGATCCGGAAGCGGCGGCGCGCGTCTTCAATGCCGGCTTCGAGAAGGTGACGCTGGTGACGCTCGACGCGACGCACCGGGCGCTGGTGTCCTATGCCGATTGCGACCATCTCGCCATGCTCGGCACCCCGGCCGCGCAGGCGACCTCCGACATCGTCCGCTTCCGCATCGAGATGCACGACATCGCCCAGAAGATGGACGTGCTCGGCACCGCGCCGGTGCATGACGCCGTCTGCGTCGCCTATCTGGTCGACCGCGAGATCCTGACGACGCGGCACCTGCATGTCGACGTCGAGACCGGCGGCGCCCTCACAGTCGGCCGCACCGTCATCGACACGCATTTCCGGGGAAACCGCGCGCCGAACGCCGACGTCGCCTTCGACGCCAACCCGAAGCGCTTCGTCGCCATGCTGGCCGACATCTTCTCCCGCCCGCACGGGTAGGGCGTATCACCTCTCCCATCGGGAGAGGTCGGAGCGAAGTTCTGGCGGCACGGCGGTTCGACCGGCCGTCCGTCGGAACGGCACGCAGAAGTCCGCTCCAGACTCCGGCGTCATCCCTGCGAAAGCAGGGATCCATCTTTCGAGGCAACGGGCGTCTGGTCCTGTGAAAACCCGGCTGCATGGATCCCGGGTCAAGCCCGGGATGACGGCGAGCGTGGGGCGGACGACGGCGCGTGTGCCGGCGCGCGTCGAAGGTCACCCCCGCCGCTCGACCGCCTCCGACGGCACGTCGAAGCGGCGGATGTGTTTTGCCGTCGCTTCGTCGAGCGCGTCCTCGTAGCCGGCGTCGGCATAGCGCATGACGCCGAGCGAGGTGTCGTTGGTGAGCGCCCGGGCCAGCCGCTCGCCCGCCGTCGGC
>JAFKJZ010000116.1 GCA_017305815.1 Hyphomicrobiales bacterium | reverse complement strand
CCATGCGTCGGTTCGCGCGCATTTCGGCAGGTGACTTGCCTCATCGGCCTTCGCGTGAGAGTCTTATTGAACGATTAACCAGGCTTGGAGCCTCCTTGATCCGACCCTTGCTCCCGATGCGCCGACGATCTGGCCGCACCTCCCCCGCCGTCCGCGGCTGGAAACGCGCCGTCCTCGCGCTGCTCGTCTGTGTCGGAATTCCCGCCGCGGCGCTTGCCGACAGCACCACGTCGCGGGACGCCATCGAGGCCCGCATCGCCTACTATGCCAAGACCTACGGCCTGCCGGTCGATCTGCTGCGCAAGGTGGTCCGCACCGAGAGCACCTTCAATCCGGGCGCGCGAAACGGTCCCTATTGGGGCCTGATGCAGATCCGGCACGACACGGCCAAGGGCATCGGCTTCGAGGGACCGGCCTCCGGCCTGCTCGACGCAGAAACCAACCTGATCTATGGCGGCGCCTATCTCGCCAACGCCTATATCGTCGCCGGCGGCAACTCGGCCCGCGCGCACGCCCTCTACAAGAACGGCTATTACTACGAGGCCAAGCGCAAGCGCCTGCTCTCGAAACTGATCCGCGTGCCAATGGGCGAGACGCCGGTGCTGCTCGCCGGCAAGCTCACGACGCGGCCCTCCAACGAGACGATGCTGGCGCTCGCGACACCCGCGCCGGCGCCCGTCGCCGACAAGGCCGCGACGCCGAAGCTGGTCCTCGCCGAGGGCGCCAAGCCGGAAGCCGCGGCGGCCGAGCCGACGGCCGCCATCGTGGCCAGCGCCGAGGACGCCATCGCGCCGAAGCCGCTCCGGCGGCCCGTCGTGGCGCAGCCCGTGGTCGAAATGGCCGAGATGGTCATGCCGATCCTGCCACGCCACAAGCCGGCGCTGCCCGTTCAGGCAGTCGATGCCGTTGCGGCGGTCGAGCCGATCAAGGGCCCGGTCCGCGGCCTGGTCTACGCCACCGCGCTGGTGTCGCCGCCGACGGGCACCGTCGCCGATTTCGCCGAAAGCACCATCGCCCGGCCGGAACTGGCGCTGGCCAGCGCCTCCTCGTCGCGCTTCGCCAAGGATGCGACCGCCCTCGCCTTCGCCGCGCCGGTCGCCTCGTCCCGCTTCCCCTCGGCGCAGCGGCTTCCCGCCGCCATCCGCGTCGCCTCGACCGACGACGGCATCCGCTCGGATGCGGCGCCCTGCTGCAAGGTCGGCGCCGTTTCGGTCGCCGAGGCGCCGCTGCCGCGCCCTCGTCCCGGCCATCGGGTCGATTGATCCGCGCCGCTTGACCCTGCACAACCCCCAAGCCTAGCTTGACGCAGGGAGATGCGCGTCAAGAAGGGGGAGGCACGGGATGCGAAGCTTCAAGGAAGGCGGCACCATGCAGGTCGCCTATGTCGTCCGCGATCTCGAAGCGGCGATGAAGCGCCATTGGGACACGTTCGGCATCGGCCCGTGGGACATCTACCAGTTCGAGCCCGGCAAGGTTCAGAACTACATCTATCGCGGCAAGCCGGCCACCCACACCTGCCTGATCGCCGTCACCTGGAGCGGCGACACCCAGCTCGAGCTGATGCAGCCGCTGACCGGCTACAGCATCTATGACGAACACCTCGAGAAGCACGGCGAAGGCCTGCACCACATCAAGCTGTTCTATGCCGATTGCGCGAAGGCGGTCGAGAACTTCACCCGCCAGGGCTATCCGGTGATCCAGAGCGGCCGGATCGACGAGGATGAGCACTACTATCTCGATACGGAAAAGGACTTCGGCTACGTGATCGAGCTCGGCAATGCCGGCCGGATCCGAGCCGCCGAACGCGTTTATCCGCCCACGGCCTAGTTCTCCGGGCCAGAGGTCCTGGCGGGTAAAAAGCTAAGGTCCCCTTGCGATCCGATGCGAAAGCCGCCACCTGTCCGTGGCAACAGCCATGCATCGGAGCGAGCAATGACTTTCAACGGCCTCTGGGCAACCAAGACGGACGACGCAATATCGGTCGCCCTCGCCCGCCTCGAAGACGACCAGCTGATGGACGGAGACGTCACCGTCGCAGTCGACTATTCGACCGTCAACTACAAGGACGGCCTCGCGGTCACCGGCAAAGGCGCCATCATCCGCAAGTTCCCGCTGATCCCCGGCATCGATTTTGCCGGCACGGTCGAGAGCTCCCGCAATCCCGGCTTCAAGCCCGGCGACCGCGTCGTGCTGAACGGCTTCGAATTGAGCATGACGCATCATGGCGGCTATGCGCAGCGCGCCCGCGTTCCGGCCGAATGGCTGGTGAAGCTGCCGGATTCGATTTCCGCCAAGGACGCGATGGCGATCGGCACCGCCGGCTACACGGCGATGCTGAGCGTGCTGGGGCTGGAGCATGGCGGCATCACGCCGGATCGCGGCCCGGTGCTGGTGACGGGCGCTTCCGGCGGCGTCGGGTCGATCTCGGTCGCGCTGTTGTCGAAGCTCGGCTACCGCGTCATCGCCTCGACCGGACGCGTCCAGGAGGCGGACTATCTGAAGCGCCTCGGCGCCGCCGAGATCATCGACCGCGCGTCGCTGTCGGAGCCGGGCGCGCCGATCGCCAAGCCGAAATGGGCCGGCGCCATCGACAGCTGCGGCGGCCACACCCTCGCCAACGTGCTGGCCCAGACCGACTATCGCGGCACGGTGACGGCCTGCGGCCTCGCCGACAGCATGGAGCTGCCCGGCTCGATGGCGCCGTTCATCCTGCGCAACATCACGCTGGCCGGCATCGACTCGGTCAACGCGCCGCAATCCGTCCGCAGCGTCGCCTGGACCCGCCTCGCGACCGACCTTGACCTCGGCAAGCTGGAGACGACGGTGCAGGAGATCGGCCTCGCCGAGGTGCCGCAGGTCGCGGCCGCCATCCTCGAAGGCAAGGTGCGCGGCCGCACGCTGGTCGACGTCAACCGCTGACTTCGGCGCGCCGCCCGCATCGCCGCGGCGGCGCGTCCTTCCCTGCCATCACCTAGCGCTATAGCGCAGCGCGTTGACGATGACCTTGAACGCCTCCGAGTTCTGCCGGCTGCTCGGAAAATAGAGGTAGTAGCCGGCGAATGGCGGCGACCAATCGTCGAGGACGATCTGCAGGCGCCCGGCCGCGACATGCTCGTCGACAAGATCCTCCGGCACGTATGCGATGCCGTAACCGGCCAGAGCGGCATCGACCATCGGCAGCGTGGTGTTGAAGCGCAGCTGGCCCTCGACGCGCATGCGCATGTCCCGCCCGTCCTTCTCGAATTCCCAGGCGTAGAAGCCGCCGCCGGACGTCAGCCGCAACATCATGCAATTGTGCGAGACGAGGTCCTGCGGCGTGAGCGGCACGCCGCGCTCGGCGAAATAGCCGGGCGAGCCGATGGCGACCAGCCGCCAGTCGGGGCCGATCCGCACCGCCACCATGTCCTTCTCGACGGTTTCGCCGAGCCGCACGCCGGCATCGAACCCGTCCTCGACGATGTTGCGCAGTCCGTTGTCACGGCTGAACTCGACACGGATGTCGGGATAGTCGAGCAGCAGCGGCCTCAGTTTCGGCCAGATGAGCTTTTCGAGCGCATGGTCCGAAACGGTGATGCGCACGGTGCCCGACGGCCTGTCCCGGTCATCGGTCAGCGCGGCGATGTCGGTTTCGATCGCGGCGATGCGCGGCGCCAGCGACTGGCGCAAGCGCTCGCCGGCTTCCGTTGTGGAGACGCTGCGCGTCGTCCGCGCCAGCAGACGCAGTCCCATCCGCGTCTCGAGGCGCTTGATGGTGTGGCTCAGTGTCGATTGCGTGATCCCGATCTTGGCCGCTGCCCTCGTGAAGCTGCGCTCTTCGGCGACGACCAGGAACCACAGCAGATCGTTGAAATTGTCGCGCACGGGTTCGCTCCGCTGTTGGTCCAGCCGGCATCAATTTATGGCCTATATCGATAAGTTCAAACGAGGCTTTCCGTCTAATCACAGCAATTGCATCCGACTATGTTGCACGCGATAGCGCCGCCTGCGCGGCGGTTTTCGCGTGGTGGATGGATGACGACGACCTATGACAGCGAACTGATCGAACCTCGGGCGGCCTGGGGCGCGGTATTCTCGATGGCGCTTTGCGTCGCGGTTCTGATCACCTCGGAATTCATGCCGGTGAGCCTGCTGACGCCGATCGCCGGTGGCCTGGGCATCAGCGAAGGCCGCGCCGGCCAGGCGATTTCGGTTTCCGGCATCTTCGCCGTCGTCACCAGCCTGTTCATCGCCGGGCTGGTCCGGCGGATCGACCGGAAGCTCGTCCTGCTCTCCTTTTCAGCCCTGCTGGTCGTCTCCGGCCTGATCGTCACCTTCGCGCCCGGCTATGCCGTGCTGATGGTCGGCCGCGCCCTGCTCGGCATCGCCATCGGCGGCTTCTGGTCGATGTCCACGGCGATCGTCATGCGCCTGGTGCCGGAGGATGCGGTGCCGAAGGGCCTGGCCATGATCAACGCCGGCAACGCCATCGCCGCGACGATCGCGGCGCCGCTCGGCAGCATCCTCGACCAACATGTCGGCTGGCGCGGCGCGTTCTTCCTCGTCGTTCCGCTGGCCCTGCTAGCCCTCGTCTGGCAGTGGATCGGCATGCCGGCGCTGCCGCCGGCCGGCGCGAGGCGATCGAGCAACGTGTTCGGATTGCTGCGGCGCCGCCAGGTGGCGCTCGGCATGTCGGCGATCTTCCTGTTCTTCATGGGCCAGTTTTCGCTGTTCACCTATCTGCGGCCGTTCCTCGAGACCGTTACGGGCGTCAGCATTCCGGCGCTCTCGGCGATGCTCCTCCTGATGGGGCTCGCCGGCGTAGTCGGAACCTGGGCCATCGGCCGGCTGCTGGGCGCACGGCTCTACAGCATCGTCATCGCCATTCCGCTCGTGATGGCGCTCGTCGCGGCGGCGCTGATCGCCTTCGGTTCCACGCCCGCCGCCGTCGCGATCCTGCTGGTCGGCTGGGGCTTCTTCGGCACCGCCGCGCCGGTCGGCTGGGGCACATGGCTGAGCCGCGCCCTGCGCGACGACGCCGAGGCCGGCGGTGGCCTGCAGGTCGCCGTCATCCAGTTCGCCATCACGCTGGGCGCCGCCCTCGGCGGCCTGCTGTTCGACGCGCAGGGATGGTGGAGCGCGTTCGCGCTTGCCGCCGGGCTGCTGCTCGCCTCCGCCGTCGTCGCCACCGTCGCCGCGCTCGATACCCGGCAGGCCGCCCGATGAGATCGCCAGCCCCCAACCGTCGAGCCCTGCTGAAGGCCTGCCTGCTCGCGGCTGCGCCCTTGGCGCTTGCCGGAACGACGCCGGGGGCCGCACAAGGCCAAGGATCCGTTGACATGAAGATACGGATTTCGTTCGGCGATCGGGACCTGGCGGCGACGCTGGAGGACAACCCGTCCGCGCGCGATTTCGCGACGCCGCTGCCGCTCCGCGACCTTTCGATCGACGACTACGCCAACAACGAAAAGATCAGCTACCTGCCGCGCAGGCTGACGGAGGATGGCAGCGGTCCGTTCGGCGACGAGCGACCCGGCGACCTCTGCTACTACGCGCCCTGGGGCAATCTCGCCTTCTTCTACGCCGGCTATCGCTGGTCGCGCGGGCTGATCCGGCTCGGCCGCATCGACGGCGGCTTCGAGCCGTTGCGGACACGCGGAAAATTCCCCCTCCGCATCGAACCCCTTTCCTGATCCCCATCCTGCCAGAGGAGCTTTCCATGCTCGGAACCGTTCTCCACGCCCCCGGCGACATCCGCTGCGAAGAGGTCGAGGATCCGCAGATCCTCCATCCCACCGACGCCATCATCAAGCTGTCGGCCAGTTGCATCTGCGGCTCGGATCTGTGGCCCTATCGCGGGCTGCAGCCGATGAGCCAGCCCATGCATATGGGCCACGAGTATTGCGGCGTCGTGGTCGAGGTCGGCAGCGCCGTCCGCACCGTGAAGCCGGGGCAGTTCGTCGTCGGCTCCTTCTGCCTTTCCGACAACACCTGCCCGCATTGCCGCTTCGGCTTCCAGTCGTCCTGCGAGCAGCGCGAATTCATGAGCCGTGCCCAGGCGCCCTATGCGCGGGTGCCGCTCGCCGACGGCACGTTGGTCGCCACGCCGGAATTGCCCGCCGATGACCTGATCCCGAGCCTGCTCGCGGCATCCGACGTTCTCGGCACGGGCTGGTACGCCGCCGACGCGGCGCGCGTGCAGCCGGGATCGACGGCCGTGGTCGTGGGCGACGGTGCGGTCGGCCTGATGGGCGTGCTCGCCGCCAAGCAGATGGGCGCCGACCGCATCATCGCCATGAGCCGGCACAAGACGCGGCAGGACCTGGCGCTGGAATTCGGCGCCACCGACATCGTCTCCGAACGTGGCGATGCCGGCGTGGCGCGGGTCAAGGAACTGACCGGCAATGTCGGCGCGGAATCGGTGCTCGAATGCGTCGGCACGCAGGAATCGATGACCCAGGCCATGAACTGCGCCCGGCCCGGCGGCAATATCGGCTTCGTCGGCGTGCCGCACGGCGTCCAGCTCGACGGCCAGGGCCTGTTCTTCGCCCAGAAGAGCCTGCTCGGCGGCCCCGCGCCGGTGCGGCGTTTCCTGCCGCACCTGATGGATCTGGTGCTGAAGCGGGAGATCAATCCCGGCAGGGTCTTCGACCTGACCGTGCCGCTCGAGGACGTCGCCGAGGGCTATCGCGCCATGGATGAGCGTCGCGCCATCAAGACGCTGCTCAGCGTCTAGTCCGAGACCGAGGTTCCGCCATGAAGAACATCGCAGCATCCATCGCCATCTCGACCCTGGCCGCAACCGGGGTCGAGGCCAGGGAGGATAGCATGACCCGCATCGCACCCGCCGCCGTCTATGAGGTCGCCCCCGGCCTCGGCCAGTTCACCGACGAGATCCTTTTCGGCGAAGTCTGGAAGCGCGGCGAACTGGCGCCGCGCGACCGCAGCCTGGTCACCGTCGCGGCACTGGTCTCGACCGGCCGGACGGCGCAGATCGGCGCCCATGTCGGCCGGGCGCTCGACAACGGCGTCCAGCCGGGCGAGATCGGCGAGCTCATTACCCATCTCGCCTTCTATTCCGGCTGGCCCAACGCGATGTCGGCCGTCGCCGAGACGAAGAAGGTCTTCGACGAGCGCAAGATCGGCCCCGTCGCCGACAGCGACGCCGCCCGCATCGAACTGGAGGCCGCCGCCGAAGCGGCGCGCACCGCCACCGTCGACGCCAATGTCGCCCCGACCGCGAGCTCACCAACCGCGTGCTGTTCGGTGATCTCTGGCGGCGGCCCGATCTGTCGGCGCGCGATCGCAGCCTCGTCACCATGGCGGTGCTCATCGCCATCGGGCAGCCCGAGCAGCTTCCCTTCCACGCCAATCGCGCCATGGACAACGGCCTGACGCGCGCCGAGGCAGCCGAAGTGCCGGCCCATCTCGGCTTCTATGCCGGCTGGCCACGCGCCATGTCGGCGGTGCCGGTGCTGCAGAAGGTGTTTGCCGCCCGCGAGGAGAAGGCCGCCGAGCCGCCCGCAGCCGAGCTACAGATCGTCCGCGCCGATCCGAATGGCGGCGATGCCGGGCCGGAGGCCTATTTCAGCGGCCAGGTCCGCGTCGCCACGCGCTACCAGGGCAATGCGCCGGCGCGGATCAGCGGCGCGACTGTTTCCTTCGCCGCCGGCGCCCGCACCGCCTGGCACACCCATCCGCTCGGGCAGACGCTCTATATCGTCTCCGGCAAGGGCTGGGTTCAGAAGGAAGGCGGACCGATCGAGGAAGTCCTTCCCGGCGACGTCGTCTGGATCCCGCCGCAACTGCGCCACTGGCACGGGGCGAGCGCCACCGAGCCGATGGTGCATTTCGCGATGGCCGAGGCGCAGGACGGCAATGTCGTGACCTGGCTGGAAAAGGTCACCGAGGCGGAATACCGCGCGGGCCCGGTCGCCGCGCGATAGGGCCGTGACGGCGGGAGATCGCGGTCCCTAGCCGAGCCTGGCCAGGAACAGCCGGATCAGGCGGACGCTCTCTTCGGCGATGCCGGCGATGAGCGTCTCGCCCTTTTCCGCCGTCGACGGGCGCGGATCGCCGAACACGCCGGACTTGTTGAACGTATCGAGGCCCATCGGCTCCAGCCCGAAGGTTTCGGGGAACACGGGATATTCCGCCGCCGCCTTGTCCATGCGCACGAGCTGCGGCTCCAGCGCCAGCACCATCGAGGTCTCGACCTCGTCGGCGTGATAGAAGGTCGGCGCCGCCGGCTGGCTGTCGCAGATCTTCGAGGCGATCGCCTCCATGCCGGGATAATCGAGATACATGACCGGGAAGCCGGCCTCGACCTTCAGCGCCTGCGCGGCCTGCGTGATCGCGACGCGGTTGCCGAAATGGCCGTTGACGATGATCAGCGCCTTCACGCCCATCCGCTTCAGGCCGTGGCCGATATCGAGGAAGATCGCCCGCATCGTATCGGACGACAGCGACAACGTGCCGGCGAAGCCCTCATTGTTCCAGGCGTCGCCATAGGCGATCGGCGGCAGCAGCAGGCCGTCGATCTCGGCGGCGATCCGCCGGGCAACACCCTGCGCCATGATCGTGTCGGTCGAAAGCGGCAGGTGCGCGCCATGCTGCTCCAGCGCGCCGACCGCCAGCACCGCGACCGCGCCCTTTGCGAGCGCTTCCTTCACTTCCGGCGAAGTGGCGGCATGAAGATCGAGCATGGCAATCAGTCTCCGGAGCGGCCGCGCCGGAACGGCACGCCGAGCGCGGCGGGAGCGCCGCCGCGTCCGACGAAGCCTGCCAGCACGATGATGGTGAGGACATAGGGCAGCATCAGCATGAACTGGAACGGCACGCCGGTCGGCAGCAGCTGCGCGCGAAGCTGCAAGGCATCGGCCGCGCCGAAGAGGAGCGCCGCCAGCAGCACGCCGACGGGATGGCGGCGGCCGAGGATCAGGATCGCCAGCGCGATATAGCCGCGTCCCGCCGTCATGTTGTCGATGAAGATGCCGGTCGCCGAAAGCGACAGGAAGGCGCCGCCGAGCCCGGCGAGCGCGCCCGAGATGGCGACGGCGAGATAGCGGATCCGGTAGACGTCGAGGCCGAGCGTCTCGGCCGCTTCAGGATGTTCACCGACGGCGCGGATGTTGAGGCCGAGCCGGGTCTTCGCCATCACCACCCAGGCGACG
>JAFKJZ010000115.1 GCA_017305815.1 Hyphomicrobiales bacterium | reverse complement strand
GCAGCGGATCGGCGCTGGTCTTCATGCGGTCGACCGCCTCATCGACCATGCGGTGCATGGTGTCGAGCGCGTTGTTGATGGTCTTGGCCGGGATGTGGGCGACGCGCGAACGGTCGCCGATATCCTCGAGACCGGCCGCGACCACGATGTCGGTCGTGGTCAGCGTGTCGCCGCCGAAGACGAGCGCCTTCGAGGTGATCTCGTAGCCGACCGAATCCGGGCCGATGCGCGTGCCCTCGTCGCGGATGATCGAGCCGCCGCCGAGGCCGATCGCCAGCACGTCCGGCATGCGGAAATTGGTGCGCACGCCACCGATGTCGACCGCCACCGCGGATTCGCGCGGAAAACCCTGCATCAGCATGCCGACGTCGGAGGTCGTGCCGCCGATATCGACGACCATGGCTTCCTTCTCGCCGGCGAGCAGCGCGGCGCCGCGCATCGAATTGGTCGGGCCGGATGCGAAGGTGAGGACGGGATAGCGCGCGACATAATCGGGCGTCATCAGCGTGCCGTCGTTCTGGCTGATGAAGAACGGCGCCTCGATCGACAGGTCCTTCAGCGCCTGGCGGAACGAGTTGACCACCCGCGTCGACAGGTCGGCGAGGCAGGCGTTCATGATCGTCGCGTTCTCGCGCTCCAGGAAGCCGACGCGACCGATCTCATGTGAGTCTTCAGGCCGCGCGACTTGATCTCGCCGGCAATACGCAGGATTTCCTTCTCGTCGAGCGGCGAGATCTCGCGGCCGTCGAACTCGTGTCCGCCGCGCACCATGAAGGTGTGGCGGCCGAGCGTGCTGGCGAGGTCGTTCGGCCAGTCCGTCATCGGCGGCAGGCCCTTGGTCGCCGGCAGGCCGAGGCGGATGGCGGCAACTTCGAGCAGACGCTTGCGCTCGACCACGGCATTGGTGAAATGCGTGGTGCCGATCATCACGGCCTTGATCTCGGAGACGGCGACGCCCGTCAGGCTCAACACGTCGCGCAGTACCTTGGAGATGCCGGAGCTCACATCCGAGGTCGTCGGAGTCTTGCAGGCGCCCCGGACGGTCAGGCCGTCCATCAGGGCGGCATCCGTGTTGGTGCCGCCGACGTCAATGCCGATACGCATTATCGAACCTCGATCTGGTGGAATTTTGGGTGCTGGAGGGGATCAGGCGACGAGCGCCTCTGACCATTCGGGATCCCAGCCGATCGTCACGACCGTGCCGGGGGAGAAGCGCTCGACATGCGCCTGGTTCTGACGTTCGGCGACGATCTCCTGCTCGCCGACCTTGAGCCGGTAGCGGACGATCGGGCCCTGGTAGGTTTCGCTCAGCACGGTGGCGCTCAGGCGGGCATCGCCGTCGCCGATCGCTTCGCCGATGAGGACGTTTTCCGGCCGCACCACCAGCTTGGCGGCGCCGCCCGGCGTGACGGCGGAGGAAGCGCGGGTCTTCAGTTCATGGCCGCCGAGATCGACGGTGACGCCGGTCGCATCCTGGCCGCGGATGGTGACGTCGAGCATGTTGGAATGGCCGATGAAGCTGGTGACGAACAGCGTCTTTGGCCGCTCGTAAATCTCCTGCGGCGTACCGACCTGAACGATCTTCGACTTTGACATCACGCCGATGCGGTCGGACATGGTCAGCGCCTCGTCCTGGTCGTGCGTGACATAGACCGTGGTAATGCCGAGATTCTTCTGCAGGTCCTTGATCCAGAACTTCATCTCCTCGCGCAGGCCCTTGTCGAGGGCCGAGAGCGGCTCGTCGAGCAACAGGATGCGCGGCTCGGTCACCAGCACGCGGGCGAGCGCCACGCGCTGCTGCTCGCCGCCGGAGAGCTGGCGCTGGTAGCGTCCGCCATAGCCGGCGAGGCCGACCTGCTTCAGCGCCTCGGTGACGCGCCAGGTGATCTCGTTCTTGTTGCGCTTCCGAAGCTTCAGGCCGAAGGCGATGTTCTCCGCGACGTTCATGTGCGGGAAGATCGCGTAGTTCTGGAACACGATGCCGATGTCGCGCTTTTCCGGCGGCAGGCCGGTGACGTCGTCCGAACCGATCAGGATCTGGCCGGAGGACTGCTTGATGAAGCCGGCGATCATGCGCAGCGTCGTCGACTTGCCGCAGCCGGAGGGACCGAGGAGGGAGAAGAACTCCCCCTCCCCGATGTTCAGGTTGATCTCGGAGACGGCGTTGCCTTCGCCATAGGTCTTGGTGAGGTTCACAAGGCGGATATCGGACATGGGTATCGAGGCTTCCGTTCCCGGGATCGTTCGTGGCGGATGCTGAGGGGTCAGCCGGCGAAGATGCCGTTGACCGTCTCGACGATGTCCTCTTCGTTCTCGTTGTAGCTCTTCCAGTCCGGCGTCCAGTAACCGGCGATCGCATCTGCCGTGTTGGTGACGCCCTTCGAGGCGAGGTTCTCGGTGATGACCACGTCCTTGTTGACCGGGCGCTGGTAGAAGGTGCTGCCCATGACCGACTGCAGCTTGGTCTCCAGCGTGCGGTTCAGAAGCGCGTAGGCGAGCTTCTTTTCCGTCGGCTCGATGTAGCGGCTGACGGTCTTGGTCTGGGTCAGGATCGGCTTGACCTCTTCCCACAGCATCGGCGCGACCTTCACGCCCTTGTCCATCTGCTGGTAGACCTCGGCGTCGTGTTGGACGGCGAGCTCGACTTCGCCGCGCTCGAGCAGGGTCTGCATGTTGCCGGTGAAGTCGGAGATCTTCATCGGCATGGCCTTGCGCATGGCCTCGTAGCCGGCCTCGAGGTCATACTGGTCCTTGCCGAACAGCTTGCAGGCGGCGATGAAGAAATCCATCTGCAGGCCGTTCGAGGTGATGTAGGTGCCGCGTTTGCCGGCGAACTTCTCTTCCCAGAAGGTCTTGAAATCGGCCGGCTTCGGATCGACCAGATCGGTGCGGTAGGCGTAGCAGTAGCGCGAATAGCTCCACGTCACGCCGACGCCGTTCTCGGTCGCGAACGGCCAGATAAGCTTGGCGTTCGGCAGGTTGGCGACGACCTCGTCGAGCGGCGTGAAGAAATCGCCGGCCGCGGCCGTCTTGAACATCTCGCCATGGTTCCAGTTCACCAGCGCGAAGGGCGGCTTCTGCGGGCCGCCGGCGACGAATTTCGGGAACCAGGGGAACGAACTCTCGTAGGCGATCTTGCAGTTGAAGTCCTTCTCGAACTGGTCGAGCAGTTCCTTGCGGACGATCTCCTCCCAGAAGCCGCCCCATTCGGCGATCCGCAGCGTCGCGCCGCCGGCGTCGAAGACGGAGCCGTCATAGGTCACGTCCTGCGACCAGGCGTGGTTGATGTTGAAGAGATTGACGCCCGTGCCTAGGGCGAGCGCGCCGGCGGCCGAGCCCTTCAGGAAGCCGCGCCGGGTCGAGATGATTCCCTTGGAAGTAGACTTCATTGCATTCCCCTTTGTTGTTTTCGCGAACCCCGGCCTCATTGGGCGGGGCGTAGACATCTGCGTGGAAGCATGGCCGTGCCTCAGGCCTTGAAGACCCTCCGCAAGCTGACGAGACGGGATGTGACGATGGCGGAGATGACGACGAGGGCGATGGCGAAGATGCCGGCCGCGGCCGCCGTGGGCTCGAACTTGTAGCGAAGCGAAATACACATCGCCATCGGCAGCGGCTCGTGGTTCGGCACCGACAGGAACAGCGTGGTCTCGAACTGGCCGAAGGAGACGATGAAGGCGAAGATGCAGCCGGCCGAGATGCCCGGCGCGATGATCCGGAGCGTGATCTTGCGGAAGGCGGTCCAGGGCGAGGCGCCAAGGCTGCGCGCCGCCTCCTCCAGCGAGACGTCGAAGCCGACCAGCGACGCTGTCACCGTGGCGATGACGAACGGGCATGTCACCAGCACGTGGCAGATCAGGAGACCCGGGAAGGTGCGGGCGAGACCGATGTCAGTGGTCGAGAAGAACACGTAGAGCGCCAGTCCCAGCACCACGCCGGGCAGCACGATCGGCAGCATGAAGAAGCCGCGCAGCGCGCCGGAGGCCTTGCTCGACGAGCGGGCGAGGTAGAGCGCCGCCAGCGTGCCGACGACGGTGGAGATCAGCGTGGAGCAAAGCGCCAGCGCGAAGCTGTAGAAATAGGCCGACAGGAACACCGGCGAGGTCAGGAACGCCTTCACCCAGCGAAGCGACAGGCCCTGCGGCGGGAAGGTCAGGTAGTCGCCGGCATTGAGGCCGGCCAGCACGACGATGACCAGCGGCAGCAGCAGGACGAGCAGCGCGAAGCCGGCGATGACCTTGAAGACGAGCGGGATTGCGGATTCGTCGCGCATCATGTCCGCCCTCCGGCCGAGCGCACCGCGGCCTTGTGATAGATGAAGACGGCCATCAGGCTGGTGGCGAAGAGGACGACAGCGACGGCGGAGCCGAACTGCCAGCGGCCGGTCTCGGCGATCTGCTGGTAGATGTGGATCGGCAGGACCATCACCTTCCAGCCGCCCATCAGCGCCGGCACGACATAGGACGAGACCGACAGCGCGAAGACGAGCAGCGACCCGGCCAGGATGCCCGGCATGGAGAGCGGCAGCGTCACCCGCCAGAACGCTTCGGCGCGGGTGGCGCCGAGGCTGCGGGCGGCCTCCTCGAGCGAGGGGTGGATCGCCTTGATGATGCCGATCAGCGACAGGATCATGAAGGGCAAGGCGATCTGGACGAGGCCGACGACGACGCCGAAGGTGTTGTACATCAAGGGCAGCGGCTTCTCGATCAGGCCGATCGACATCAGCGCGCCATTGATCAGGCCCTGGTCGCCCATCAGCACCATCAGCCCGTACATGCGGATGACGGTATCGAGCTGCATCGACGAGAGCACGAGGATCATCAGCAGCGTGTTGCGGCCGGGATGCTCGGTCTTGGCGATGACATAGGCGAGCGGATAGCCGATCGCCAAGGCCAGGACGGCGACGACCGCGGCGATCCAGATCGAACGCAGGATCGCCAGATAATAGAGCGGCCGCGTGAATATACGGACGAAATTGTCGAAGGTCAGGTTACCCGCGAAGTTGACGACGCCGGCAACTGGCTTGTCGAAGGCGAGCGCGAAGAGAGACGCCACCGGCGCGATGAAGAAGAGCAGGAAGAACAGGAAAGCCGGGAGCACCAGCCACCAGAGCTTGAAGCCGCCGAGCGCCCCGGCAATCGATCCGCCCGAGCGGATGCGCGTCGTTGTTCGCCCTTCGGCCAATGCCATCGGTGCCATCTCCTTCGTTTCGCCGCCGGTCGTCACTCAGCCGCGATCGCGGTCGGCAGCGTGAAGCCGTAGCCGACCAGTTCCTTCTTCGGCGGCATCGGGTAGGTGAGCTTGCTCTGGCTGAGGCCGACGCGGGCGAGCGCCGCGGCCACGGACACCGCCGTCGGGATCGGGTCCACCACCGGGATGTCGATCCCCTTGGCAAGCAGGCCCTGGCGCACGGCGGCGGCGCAGCCGAGAAGACCGGTGCAGCCGAAGATCACCGCCTCGGCGCCATCCTGCTCGACGGCGATCACCGCCTGCTCGACGAGGCGAGCCTGGGTGTGCGGAAGGTCGTCCTCCAGCTCCAGGACCGGGATGTCGACATGGCGGACCGAGGCCATCTTGGTGCTGAGGCCGTAGACGGCAGCCTCGTTCTCGAACTGGGCGCGCAGGCGGCGCAGCACGGTGATGACGCTGAAGCGGTGGCCGAGCATGGCGGCGACGTGCATGGCGGTCTCGGCCGGGCCGAGGACGGGAATCGAGACGACCTCGCGCACGGCCCGCAGGCCCGGATCGCCCATGCAGTCGATGATGATCGCGTGGGCGCCTTCCTTCTCCGCCTCGATCGCCTTCTCGATCGTGCCGGGAACCGACATCGCGATCTCGAACTCGCTCTCGATCGAGCCGGGACCGCTGTCGATCTGGCTGTGACTGACGGTCAGGCCGGCATAGCCCAGCGCGGCGAGGTCGGCCGGCTTGCGAAAGCCCTTGGTGGTGATGGGGGACAACACTCGGACATCGATCAGATCGCTCATGACGGTCTCACTGTTCCTGCTGCGTTGCGGAAAGGCTCGCACCGACAGGGCCCGGGGACCAAGGCTGAAGAGAGATAGGCCGGCATGTGATTGGGAGGGTAGGTTTACGCAACAAATATTCGTAAACCTATCCGTATGGGTAGCAATGCGGATCGCGTTTCGCTGATTTTGCTGCGCTTTTGGGCGGCATGGGCCGGCTTCCGAGGGCCGAAACCCCGGTCGCGACGCCGATTTCGAGCGTCCGCGCTTGTTTGACAGAGGCCGCCTCGCGGTCGAACCTCCCCGCATCGCGGCAATCCTGACGGGTTGCCCTACCCTATTTCCGTTTCAAGACGAGGCCGTGAATGAGCTGGCTATCGGTGACGAACCCGCTTGGCGCGCGAGCCGGGCGCGCGCGGCAGAGCCTCTGGCTGGTCCGCAACTTCCTCTATGATTATCGCCGCTATTCGCGGGAATCCTTCCTGCACGGGCCGAAGAGCCGCGAAAGCCGCAAGGCGCATATCCACCTGCTGGCCCATACCGTCGAACATGGCCTGTCGCTGGCCAATCCCCGCCCGGCCTTCGGCCTGGAAAAGATCCGCAAGCTGGTCGGCGAGACCCGCTCCTACATTGCCGACTACGGCATCGACGCCAGCGCCGAGATCGCGATCCGGGCGCTCGAGGCCTATGTCGCGTTCAACCGCGCCGCCGGGGCCGAGATCGGCGACGTGCCGGCCGCCGTCGAAACGCTGAGGCAGGCGATCGTCTCTGCGCGGGCCGAGCTTCTCGGCGGCACCGAGGACGTCACGGCGGAGGGCATCCGCCAGCGCGCCTCGATGGATTTCCTCGGCTTCATGGAAGCGCGCCACAGCGTGCGCCAATATGCGGACCGGCCGGTCGATCCCGCGCTGATCGAGCAGGCCGTTCGCGCGGCGCAGCAATCGCCCTCGAGCTGCAACCGCCAGACCTGCCGCGTCTACGCCTTCACCGAACGCAAGGCGATCGCCAGCGTGCTCGGCTTCCAGTCCGGCAATCGCGGCTTCGGAGAGCAGCTCGGCGGCATCCTGATCGTCACCACCGACATCCGCCACTGGGGCTCGGTCGGCGAGCGCTACCAGGGCTGGATCGACGGCGGCATGTTCGCCATGACGCTGGCGCTCGGCCTACATGCCGAAGGGCTCGGCGCCTGCATGCTGAACTGGAGTGAGACCAAGGACGTCGACGCGGCGATGCGGGCGCATGTCGGCATTCCCGACAACGAGTTGGTCATCACCATGATCGGCTTCGGCCACATGCCCGACAGCTTCAAGGTGCCCCGTTCGCAACGAAAGCCCCTCGACGAGATCCTGCGCCTCGATCCCGCCCTGCCCGCCTGACACCCTCCGCCTTCCCGCCGCCCCGCCTACCGGAAAGCCCTTTCATGACGACCGCCCCGATCCCCGTCTTCGACGGGCACAACGACGTCCTGCTGCGCCTCTACAACAATGGCGGCGACGACGCCGCGATCCAGTCCTTCCTGACCGGCGGCGCGGGCGGCCATCTCGACCTGCCGCGGGCGCGCGAAGGCGGCTT
This sequence comes from Hyphomicrobiales bacterium, assembly GCA_017305815.1. GTDB lineage: Bacteria > Pseudomonadota > Alphaproteobacteria > Rhizobiales > Kaistiaceae > Kaistia > Kaistia nematophila. The sequence continues at coordinate 378 of JAFKJZ010000115.1, read as the reverse complement.
TGCCGGCGGTATGTTCGCGATCTTCCCGCCCTCGCCCGCCATGGAAAACTTCATGGACCTGATGCAGGGTGAAGGCTACGACCTGCCGCTGCCCGACGCGCTGGAGCTCTCGGACGGACAGAAATCAACCCTCGCCATGGCGTCGATCCTGTTCCGCCTCGAACGCGCCTCGGAAGGAGCCGTCGCCGTCTGCCGGAGCGTCGCCGACATCCGCGCCGCGATGGCGCGCGGCGCGCTCGCTACCGTCCTGCATATCGAGGGCGCCGAGGCGATCGACGCCGATCTCGTCATGCTCGACGTGCTGCACGCCGCCGGTCTGCGCTCGATCGGCCCGGTGTGGAGCCGGCCCAACATCTTTGGCCATGGCGTACCGATGCG
>JAFKJZ010000114.1 GCA_017305815.1 Hyphomicrobiales bacterium | reverse complement strand
CCCCGCAAAGAGCGCGAGAACCGACACGATCAGCGACACGAGCGCATAAATCGTAGCGCCCCCCGTCTCGCCGCGCTCCAGCAGGACCACGACATCGAGCGAAAACGTCGAGAAGGTGGTGAAGCCGCCGAGTACGCCGGTGGTGAGGAACAACCTCGCGTGCTGCGTCCAGTTCATACCGTCGCGAAAGGCGAAATAGCCGGCGAAGAGGCCCATGGCGAGCGAGCCGACGACGTTGACGGTGAGCGTGCCCCAGGGAAATCCGGTTCCGAACAGGCGCGCCGCGGTCAGGTTGACGCCATGGCGCAGCACGCCGCCAAGACCGGCACCGAGGAAGACGAGGACGGTTGGAAACATGGAATCTCCTTCGGGCCTGGCGCCCCATCTCGCGAGGTCCAGCCCGACATACCGTGACAGGAAGCTAGACGGATTCCTGCCATGGGCCCGAAAGCACAAAGCAGGAGCCATCAGCCGATCCGGCGGTTCAGGTCTCGGAGACCTCGGGAGACTCCATTCCCGGAAGAGAGAATTAGGCGCGGCGCTGCCGAAAAGCAATCGGGCCGCGGCGAAGGCTAATGGCCGACCACCGCCTGCACGACGACGCGGTTTTCGAGCACGCCTCCCGCCTCGAAGGCGGCGATGTTGTCGAGCGTCGTCTCGCTGATCGCCATCAGCGCCTCGGCGGTGAGAAAAGCCTGGTGGCCGGTGACCAGCACGTTCGGGAAGGTCAACAGGCGCTGGAACACGTCGTCCTGGATGATCTCGTTCGAGAGATCCTCGAAGAAGAGATCCGCCTCCTGCTCGTAGACATCGAGCGCCACGCCGCCGACCTTGCCGCTCTTCAGACCGTCGACCAGCGCCTCGGCGTCGATCAGCGCGCCGCGGCTGGTGTTGATCAGGAGGAAGCCCGGCTGCGCCCGTTCGATCGCGCCGGCATCGACGAGGTGATGCGTCTCCGGCGTCAGCGGGCAATGCAGCGTGAGGATGTCCGCCGCCGTCAGCACCTCGTCGAGCGGGCGATATTCGATGCCGATCTCGACCAGCGCCGGATCCTGCCACTGGTCGAAGGCCAGCACGCGGCAGCCGAAGCCGAGCTTCAGGCAGCGCGCGACCAGACCGCCGATCCGGCCGGTGCCGACGACGCCGATCGTCTTGCCATAGAGGTCGTTGCCTATCAGGCCGTCCAAGGCGAAGTTGTTGTCGCGCACCCGCGCCCAGGCGCGCGGGATGCGGCGGTCGAGCGCCAGCAGCAGCGCCACCGTGAACTCCGCCACCGCATGCGGCGAATAGGCGGGCACGCGCACGACCTCGATGCCGAGTTCCGCCGCGGCGACGAGATCGACATTGTTGAAGCCGGCGCAGCGGAGCGCGATCAGCCGCGTACCGGTCGAGGCGAGATGGGTCAGCAGCGGCCGGTCAAGCTGGTCGTTGACGAAGACGCAGACGGCGGGAAATCCGTCCGCCAGAGGCGCGGTGGAAAGGTCGAGCCGCGGCTCGAAGAAGACCAGCTCATGGCCGAAGGCGGCGTTCGTCTCGGAGAGATATTGCCGATCGTAGGGCTTGGTGCTGAAGACGGCGACCCGCATGTTTCACTCCTGATCGGCGAACTCACCGAAGAGCTTGAGCCCTTCGATCCATGTCGCGCCATCCTCCTTGACGACAACGCGCGATGCAACGCCGGTCTCGCGCTCCAACGCGTCGGCGAGCGCCTGCGAATGCGTCACGACCCAGACCTGCGTCCGTCCGGCGGCGCGCGCGATCAGGCGCGCCAGCGGCTCGACGAGATCGGGATGCAGGCTCGTCTCCGGCTCGTTCAGTGCGATGAAGCCGGGGAGTCGATATCCGGACAGCGCCGCGACGAGGCAGAGGAAGTGCAGCGTGCCGTCGGAAAGCTCGTGCGCGCCGAGCGGGCGCGGCAGGTCGGAAAATCTCAAGCCGATCGAGACGGTGCCCTTGCCGAACTCGGTCACCAGCCCCGCGCCCGGAAAGGCATCCTCTATCGCCGCTTCGATTTCGGGCGCCTCGCCGCGAATCTCGATCACGCTCGCCAGCGCGGCCGCCAGGTCGTAGCCGTCCGAGGAGAGCGTCGGCGTGGTGATCGCGAGCGCCGGCTGGCGGATCGGCGACGCCTTGTCGGTGCGGAAATCATGATAGAAGCGCCAGTCGAGCAGCGCGCGGCGGACGAGGTCGAGTTCGGTGAACCGCCCCTGGTCACGAAAGCCGGCGAGCGCCGTCTCTGAGGGAACCAGCGCCTCCTCATAGGACTGGCGGCGGCCGTCGCCATCGCGCAGCCATGCGCTCGGTCCCTGCCGCTTCATCAGCGTCACCGCCTTGCCGCGGAAGCGATGGACCAGTTCCTCGGCTTTGACCATCGGCTCGGTTGCCGTCAGCGCCGCCTCGTCGATCGGCGCCGGCAGGCCGATCTCGATCGAATATTCATAGTCGCCGAATTCGGCACTGAGCTTCAGCCGCACCGGCCCTTTGGCGCGCGGGCCAGCCCACAGGACGGAATCGAAACCGCCCTCCTCCGCGATCTCGCGCGTGACCGTGCCCCGCGCTGCGGCCGCCAGCAGTTCGAGCGAGCGGTAGAGATTGGTCTTGCCGACGCCGTTCTTGCCGACGAGCACGGTCAGCTCTTCGACCGGCAGGCGGATGCGCCGGATCGAACGATAGAGCTCGGCCGAAACGGAGGTCAGGCGCAGCGGCAAGGCGGGCCCCGGTGGCTCGGAGTTTGAGCGGCGGGCAGCCAGAAAGGGCCGCCCGCCTCCGTCAGGCGATCAGAATACGACGACGCTGCGGATCGACTTGCCTTCATGCATCAGGTCGAAGGCGGTGTTGATCTCGTCGAGCGGCATGGTGTGCGTGATCAGGTCGTCGATGTTGATCTTGCCGTCCATGTACCAGTCGACGATCTTCGGAACGTCGGTGCGGCCGCGCGCGCCGCCGAAGGCCGATCCCTTCCAGACGCGGCCGGTGACGAGCTGGAACGGACGGGTCGAGATCTCGGCCCCCGACGGCGCCACGCCGATGACGATGCTTTCTCCCCAGCCGCGATGGCAGCATTCCAGGGCCTGGCGCATGGTGTGAACATTGCCGATGCACTCGAACGAGAAATCGGCGCCGCCGCCGGTCAGGTCGACGATCGCCTGCACGACCTTGTCGCGGCCGACCTCGTCCGGATTGACGAAATGCGTCATGCCGAACTTCTTCGCCATCGCGACCTTGGAGGGATTGAGATCGACGCCGATGATCTTGTCGGCGCCCACCATGCGGGCCGCCTGAATCACGTTGAGGCCGATGCCGCCGAGGCCGAAGACGACGACGTTCGCGCCCGGCCAGACCTTGGCGGTGTGGATCACCGCGCCGACGCCCGTGGTCACGCCGCAGCCGATGTAGCAGATCTTGTCGAAGGGCGCGTCCTCGCGAACCTTGGCGACGGCGATCTCGGGCAGCACGGTGAAGTTCGAGAAGGTCGACGTGCCCATGTAGTGGAACACGGTCTCGCTGTCGCAACGGAAGCGCGAGGTCGAATCGGGCATCAGGCCCTGGCCCTGGGTAGAGCGGATCGCCGTGCAGAGGTTGGAGCGCTGCGACAGGCAGGTTTTGCACTGGCGGCATTCCGGCGTGTAGAGCGGAATGACGTGGTCGCCGGGGCGCACCGAGGTGACGCCGGCGCCGACCTCGCGGACGATGCCCGCGCCTTCATGGCCGAGGATGGCCGGGAACTTGCCCTCCGAATCGAGGCCCGACAGCGTGTAGGCGTCGGTGTGGCAGACGCCCGTCGCCATGATCTCGACCAGCACTTCGCCGGCCTTCGGGCCCTCCAGATCGATTGTTTCGATCGTGAGCGGCTTGTTGGCTTCCCAGGCGACGGCGGCGCGAGTCTTCATTTGGGATGTTCCCTCTCTGCGGGCCGCGAGCGGCCCTTCCACATGGCTCGGCCGCTTATACGCCAGCCTTGCGACGATAAAATACCCTGTCGCACGCGGATCACCAGACGCGTGGCGGAAGATGCATCCGCGCCAATCCATGCTAGCGTAACGGCAGGGGTGGGAGAGGCATGCATGAATGAACCGCTTGGACTGAGAGATAGCGGCCCGGCGGATGCGCCGCGACCGACGGCGGCCACGTTTCGCGAACGGCTGGCGGCTCGGCCCGCCTATCCCTGGTATATCGTCGGCGTCACCTGCATCGGCAGCTTCATGGGCCAGTTCGACGCCAGCGTCGTGCAACTGGCGCTGCCTCATCTCGCCGAGGTCTTCCACACGCGCGAGACGCTGACGAGCTGGGTCGCGCTCGCCTATCTGCTCAGCTTCTCCGCCTCGCTGCCTGTCTTCGGCTGGCTCTGCGAACAATATGGCCGCAAGCCGCTCTACCTGATCGGCATGGCGGCGTTCCTCATCGCCTCGGTCCTCTGCGGCATTGCGACCAGCCTGCCGCAGTTGATCGCCTTCCGCGTCCTGCAGGGCCTCGGCGGCGCCCTGCTCGGCGCCAATTCGGTCTCGATCCTGGTCCGCGCCGCCGGCAAGGAACGGCGCGGGCGTGCCATGGGCATCTTCTCGGCCGCGCAGGCGATCGGCGTCAGCCTGGGGCCGATCGTCGGCGGCCTGCTGATCGGCTCGCTCGGCTGGCGCTCGATCTTCTGGGTCACCGCCCCGATCGGCGTCGTCGGCGTCCTGCTCGGCTGGCTGATCCTGCCGCGCGACGAAGGCCGCGCCGAGGGCCGGTTCGACGCGCTGGGCGCGCTGCTGCTGCCGCCGGCGCTGCTCTGCATCGTGCTGGCGCTCAACCAGGCCGCCGACTGGGGCATCGCCTCGGCATCGTTCATCGGCACCAGCCTCGCTGGCATCGCGCTGCTGGTGCTGTTCGTCAGGCACGAACGGCGGACCGATTCGCCGCTGGTCGATCTCAAGCTGTTCCAGTCGGAGGCTTTCTCGCTCGGCATCGTCGCTGTGATGCTGAGCTACGCCATGCTCTACGGCATGTTCTACCTGATCTCCTTTGCACTGGTGCGCGGCTTCCACGACACGCCGGAACTGGCCGGCCTGCGGCTGGCGGCGATCCCGATCGCGCTTGGCATCGCCGCGCCGATCGCCGGCTCCTTCGTCAACCGGCTCGGCGCCACGACCCTCAACCTCGCCGGCATGGCGCTCTGCGCCGCCGCTCTGCTCGCGCTCTCGCTCGTGGCGCTGGAGCCCGCACCCTCGCGCCTGTTCGGCATTCTGTCGCTGGCGGTCTTCGGCGCCGGGCTCGGCATGTTCATGGCGCCGAACAACAGCGCCACCATGGGCGCAGCGCCGCCGGCGCTTTCCGGTGAGGCCGGCGCCATGCTCAACCTCGCCCGCATGCTGGGCGTCAGTCTCGGCGTCGCCAGCGCCGCGTCGACGCTCGCCTGGCGCATGCAGGTGATCGGGGGCGCGCGCACCGACGATGTCATCTTCTACGGCCATCCGATCCTCGGCGCGGTCGAGACGAGCTTCCTTCTGCTCTTCCTCTTCGCCCTCGCCGCTACGATCTCGACGCTGAAGCGCCGCCGGCTACCGGCCGAGGACGCCTCACCCTTGCCGGCGACCGACGGGAAGGCCTGACGCCCCGCCCGCTTACGCTTTCTTCACGCGCGCCGGTATCGCTGGCGGGCAGCATCCATGGCGGTCCATCCGTCCCCAGCAAAGGGTTTCCAGTCTTGTCGAAAAAGATCTACCTCGCGGGCCCCGAAGTCTTCCTCGCCAACGCCCGTGAGATCCTCGACCGCAAGGCGGCGCTGACCCGCGCCGCCGGCTTCACGCCGATCTCGCCAGGCGACCTCGATATCCCGCCCTCCGACACCAAGAAGGGCTTCGGACTGGCGATCAGCGAAGTCGACGAGCAGATGATGCTGGCGGCCGACGCGGTCATCGCCAACCTGACGCCGTTCCGCGGCATCGCGGCCGACACCGGCACGACCTTCGAACTCGGCTTCATGTGCGGGCTCGGCAAGCCCGTCTTCGCCTACACCAACGTCTCCGCCAACCACTTCGCGCGAGTGCTCGAATATTACGACGGCGCCGTCGCCGAGGGCGAGGACGGCCACAAGCGCGGGCCGGACGGGCTCTCGGTCGAGGATTTCGAGATGATCGACAATCTGATGCTGCATGGCGGCATCGAGCGGCGCGGCGGCGCGGTCGTCGTCGGCAATGCCGATCCGGCCGCGCTCTACACCGATCTCGCCGCCTTCGAGGCCTGCCTCGCCATCGCGGTCGAAAAGCTCGCCTGAAGCCGGTCAGGCCAGACGGTTCAGGCCTTGGGCGGCGACACCGCCTGGGAATTCTCGGCGAACACCGAAAGCGCCTCGCACTCGGCCGAAAGCGCTTCGACGCGCGGCCAGTGCCGGTCGCCGAGCAGGCCGGGATGGGCCTCGGTGGTAAAGCGATAGGCGCAGGCGACCGCGATATCGGCATGGCCGATGCGGTCGCCGAACCACCATGGCGACGGCCGATCGGCGCGATCCGCCTCGAGAGCGTCGAGGACTCCGGCGATCTGCGTCTTGCAGCGCTCGACCCAGACCTTGGACTCGTCCTTGCGCAGCACGGCCTCGTAGACGAGGCTGACGGCCTTGTCGGCCAGCCCCGTCGCCAGCGCGCAGACCTTGAGCGCCCGCCGCCGTTCCGGCCCGAACGGCGCGATCATCGCCTTTTCCTCGCCGGCGAGTTCATCGAGATAATCCAGGATCGCCGCGCTCTCGATGACGACGTCGCCATCGTCGAGCACGAGCGTCGGGACGCGTGTCAGCGGATTGTAGGGCGCGATCTTCTTGGCATCGCCGAAGACCGACCAGGGCCGATGCTCGAACGGAATGGCGTAGAGATGCATGGCGATCGCCACGCGGCGGACGAAGTGCGAATCATACTGGCCGATGAGGATCAAGGCGCGCACTCCCATTGAGGCCGCCATCATGCAACTCGCCGCCCCGGCCGGAAAGAGCCCCGTCAGTCGCAGCGCGTCGTGAGCTGCGGCGACAGCCAGGTCAGCGCCGGCTCGATCGCCCGCTGCCAGTAGTCCCAGAAATGCCGCCCCTCGCCGCTCCTCTGCTCGACCGGATAGCCCTGCGCCACAAGCGCCTTGGCCAGCCGGCCGCCGGCGCGCCGCAGTTCGGGATAGTCCTGGTCGCCGATCGCCATCCAGATCCGCACGGGATCGGACGACGCCTGCGTCGCGGCGGCGAGCGTGAACAGATTGAGCGCGTTGAAGCGGTCGCGGTCGATCGGCTCGCCAT
>JAFKJZ010000713.1 GCA_017305815.1 Hyphomicrobiales bacterium | reverse complement strand
CGTCGGCGAGGGCGTCGCCGGCGGCGGCGCGCTCGAACACCAGCGGCGCGAAGCTGCCATAGTCGCGCGGCAACGCCGTCTTGCAGAAGGTGACGATACGGTCGGGCTTGCCGTCGAACTGCGCCAGCAGCGCGTCGGTCAGCCCGGTCGGCTCGACCAGCGCGTCATGCGCGAGCGCTGCCTGGCGGAGCGCCATGTGGCCGAGCCAGGCGCCGCTGCCCTGGTCGCCGACATGGAAGCCCCAGCCTCCGACCGTGACGAAGACGCCGCCCGTTTGCACGACATAGGCGGTGCCGGTGCCGAGGATGGCGATGGCGCCGTTGCCGTCCGGATGGGCCAGCGGCCGAGCTCGGCCTTCGATAGGCCGCCCTCGGCGAGCGCCCCTTCGACGGCGGCGATGATGTTGTCGCGCGCCTCGTCAATGCCGGCCAGGATGTTGGCCGTGCCGGTGATGCATTCGCCGATCGGCGTGCCGTCGAGCCAGCGGGCGCGGGCCCGGCATCGCGTGCCGCCGCCGTCGACACCCACCAGAATCGGCTGGCCAGTCCTTGCTGCGATCGATCCGGACATATCACCCGCTTCGAGCCGAAATGCGTGGGTTGCGGCCGCCGGAGGGCCCGATCCGGCAGTCGCTATCGATAATACCAAACTGAATCCAGTTGGGAAGTGACAATACCACATGAGACCAGTGGACTTTTCACTTCCTGGGGGAGGAAATGGAAAGATTCAACTTAAGCATATGATTTAACTAGATTTTCATGGATTGTTTTGGCTCCTGTAGAAAAGTCGTCTTATCCGCAGGTCGGATGTCTGGACGCAATGGTGCTTTGTTGGTATCGTTTTGGTGAGGAAGTCTTTGGGGGAAGTTGGATCCATGGCAATGCCGCGTACGGAAGTGGTGGAAGACCGCTTCGAGGGCATCGATCTCTGGCCGACCGCCGATGCGCTCGCCGCCTTGGCCGAAGGGCAGATTCGCGGCGCCATATCCGTCCGCGCCGCCATTCCCGCGCTTGCCGCCGCCGCCGAACAGGCTGCCGCCTGTCTCGCTCGCGGCGGGCGCCTCGTCTATTTCGGCGCCGGTTCGTCGGGCCTGCTCGCCCTGGTCGACGCCCTGGAGATCCCGCAGACCTTCAGCGTGCCGCAGAGCCAGATCCTCGTGCTGATGGCCGGCGGCATGGCGATGACCGAGACGCTGACCGGCGGGCCGGAGGATGTCGCCGAACTCGGCGTCGCCGACATCGAGGGCGCGAAGCTCTGCCCGGATGACTGCGTCGTCGCGGCTTCGGCCAGCGGCTCGACGCCCTATACGGTGGCCGGCCTCGAAGTGGCTCGCAGGACCGGTGCCGCCACTGTTGCGATCGCCTGCAATGCCTCGGCGCCGCTGTTCGCCCATGCCGATATCGCCGTGTTCCTCGATTCCGGGCCGGAAGTTCTGGCCGGCTCGACGCGCATGGCGGCCGGCACGGCGCAGAAGGCCGCCTTCAACATGCTTTCGACCATGATCGCCATCCGCCTCGGCCATGTCGTCGA
>JAFKJZ010000113.1 GCA_017305815.1 Hyphomicrobiales bacterium | reverse complement strand
TCCACGGCATCGTCGCCAGATATCACGGCTCGATCTCGGCCGAGCACGGCATCGGCCGCCTGAAGCGCTACCTGCTGCCGGCGGCGAAGGGGCCGGTCGCGATGGCGATGATGCATTCGATCAAGCAGGCGCTCGACCCGAACGGCATCCTCAACCCCGGCAAGATGCTGCGGCCCTGAGGCGGACGCCGTAGACCCTCACCCCAACCCTCTCCCGCGCGCGGGAGAAGGTTGGGTGAGGGACTTGCTTGGCCAGAGCGTTCTGTCATGGCAGCGCGGGCGCTTCCAAAGCACCTTGCCAAACGGACGAAGTCGCGATCCGCGCGCCAAAATATTGACATGCCGGACACCGGGTCGGCCGCAAAAGTTGACGCGCGCCGAGGGGCGCAAGCTCTTCCCACAGGGCGACAGCCACCATCGACCCGCCTTCGTTGCATCCCCTCGGCAAGCACACCACCGACGCCCTCAAGTCCCCTCGCCGGCGCAAATGGCGGCGCACCGCCATCGCCGGGCGACCTGCCACATTTCGGCAAGTTTTCGTCAACCGTCTTCGATCACCGGCCGCTAACCCTGCCCGCGATCGCCGGGCCGTTAACCATGCCTATTAAGCTCCAAATGGCGGATCGCATGGCATTGTCGCTTCAACAGAGAGCGGGCCCCGTCCACCGGGCCAACCCCTTTAAGGTCCTGTTAACCGGGCCGAAGCGAGCAGCGATGGAGTGCAAGGCAATGGCAAACGCAACGGTTTCGGCAGCCCATGGCGCCCGTGGCAACGACCTGCGGCTCGACCCTTTCGCGCTGCCGGTCCGCTACTCCGCCGCCCTCGCCGGCCCCGCCTCGGCCACCACGCCGGCCGTCTATATCGACCGCGAGATGGCGATCGTGAAGCGCCGCCTCGGCGGCATCCCCACCACCCTTTCCACGCCGGTCAGCGCGTTCCGTGGCGTTGCCGTCCGCATGTCCGGCGACGCCGAAACCGGCGCGATCCGCACCACGGTCGAACTGATGCACCGCGACCCCGCCATGTCGCTGCCGTTGGTCGTCGTCGAGGACCTCGGCGATGGCGAGGACGTCGCCGCCGACTGGCAAGCCTGGGGCCGCGCGCTCGGCCTGCCGCTCCTGATCGTCGATGGCGACGGCACGGTTCGCGCGCCGCTCGACCAGCTGGGCCCGCTCGTCGTCGGCCAGGCCAGCTCGCGCCGCGCGCCGTCGGCGCTGAAGGGCCGCCGTCCGCGCTTCCTGAAGCGCCGCAAGACCGGCTTCTACAAGGAAATCGAGACGCTCTACGGCCGCGAGATCATCGCCCGCGACTGAGACGGGCGAGGCCCGCTGCCAAGAATACGAAATGGGCGCCGCTCTGCCATCGCAGGCTGGCGCCCTTTTCTTGGCACCGGTTCAGGCTTCGAAGAGCACCAGACTCGCCGGTGACGGCGGCAGCGCCGTCAGCGCGACACCGGAAAAGCCAGCGTCACGCGCCATGTCTCCCAGCTCCGCCTCGGTATAGGCGTCGCCGCGCTGCGTCGTCGCCAGCATGATCAGGGCGAAACCTGCCGGCCAGGGCGGCGAGATCCGCTCCGCGTCCGGCACCTGCTCGACCGCGATCACCCTGCCGCCCGGCGCCAGGCTGGCGCGCGCCTTCTCGAGCAGCGACACACAGGTGTCGTGGTCGAAATGGTGCAGGAAATTGGGCAGCAGCACGAGATCGAAATCGCGGCCCCAGTCGACGTCGAAGGCGCTGCCGGGGAGCGTCGCATAGCGTCCGTCGAGGCCGGCCGCCTTCGCGTTTTCGGCCGCGAGCGCCACCACGTCGGGCCAGTCGACGGCGACGATCGCGGCGCCGGGCACCGCCTTCGCCACCGAGATGCCGAAGAAGCCGTGGCCGGCGGCGATGTCGAGCACGCGGCGCGGCGGCGGCGACCAGGTGGCGACCTCGGCAGCGACGCCCTGGGCGCTGCCAAGCACCAGCGGCACCATCGCCTTGGCGAACTTGATCCAGATCGGGTTTTCCGGCGCCATGTTGGCGAGGCCGAGGGAGCCGCCATGCCGAACATAGGAGACCGGATCGTCGAGGAAGAGCGCCATCATTTCCGGCGCCGCCAGGAAATCGGCGACGCCGCCCATATAGGCGGGCGAGCGACGGTCGAGGAAGACAGCGCTGGAGGGGCTCGGCGCATAGCGCCCGTCGGCCTTCGCGAGAAATCCCTTCAATGTGAGATAGTCGCAGAGGATGCGCAGGCCGCGCTCGGAAGCGCCGGTGCGGATGGCGAGCGCCGCCGGCTCGGTCGCGCCCTCGGCGAGCGCGGTGAAGAGGTCGAGATCGATGGCCGCCTTGATCGCGGCCGTATCGCGAAAGCCCAGAACGGCTTCGATGAACGGCTCGGGATTGATTTCGGAAACGGATGCAAGTGCTTCTCTAGACATATGCTATCGCTCCCCAATGAATTTGTTTGAATGGTCTCCGCGTGAAGGCAAGGATGGACGCCCGATAGCGCGCCCGCTTCGGTTCATCTTCAAATGACGTGTTCGTGAGAGCTTATCCGCGCCCGGCGGCGCGTCAGATCAGGCCGTCGAGCACCAGCGCGGCAAACAGGATCAACCCCGCCGTGCGGTTGGACTTGAACAGGCGCAGCGCCAGCGCCTCGTCGTCGAGGCGGACGGTGGCGACCTGCCAGGCGAACTGTGCCGCGACCAGCGCGAGGCCGAGCCAGGCGACCCAGCCGATGCCGGCCACCCAGAACGAGGCGGCCCAGAACAGCACGGCGCCGGTGTAGAGCAGGCCAATGATCGGCGCCGCACGGCTGCCGAACAGGCGCGCGGTCGAGCGCACGCCCATGATCTTGTCGTCCTCGATGTCCTGCAGCGCATAGATCGTGTCGTAGCCGATCGTCCACAGCACGCCGCCGGCATAGAGCAGGACCGGCGCCAGCGCCAGGCTGCCAAACCAGGCCGACCAGCCCATCAGCGCGCCCCACGAGAAGGCGAGGCCGAGCACCAGCTGCGGCCAGTCGGTGATCCGCTTCATGAACGGATAGGCGGCGACGACCAGCAGCGAACTGATGCCGAGGACGACGGAGAACCAGTTCAGCGAAAGCAGCACGGCAAGGCCGACAAACGCCTGCAGGACCAAGAAGATCTTGGCATCGCGGACGCGGACCTGGCCGCTCGGAATCGGCCGCGAACGGGTGCGGGCGACGCCGGCGTCGAGCTCGCGGTCGACGATGTCGTTATAAGTGCAGCCGGCGCCGCGCATGGCGACGGAGCCGACCAGGAACAGGATCAGGTGGCCGATATTGGGCCAGGTCGCGCCGGCGACGTTGCTGGCGAGCGCGGTCGACCACCAGCACGGCAGAAGCAGGAGCCACCAGCCGATCGGCCGGTCCCAGCGCGCCAGCCGGGCATAGGGCCGGAGCCAGACCGGCGCATGGCGATCGACCCAGTTGCCCCGGTCGGCATCGGCGACGGTTCCTGGACTGAGGCTGATCGGGGACATGCGGTCTCTCTTCCGGCTCGCGGGTTCTCGCGTTGTCATACCGCCAGTTCGAAACCAGCGCCAAGCCCGCGCTTGCGCCTCTTCGTCGCCATGGCGCCGAATTGCTCGCCAAGACGGCTTCCGGCTGATTCCGGATTCGACAAGCGAGCCCCTGCTTGCTAAGCGCCGCGCACCGCTTTCAACGACGGGCTGCCAGCATGACCGAGACGCGCATCAACATTCTCCTGATCGGATCGGGCGGCCGCGAGCATGCCTTGGCCTGGGCTTTGCGCAAATCGCCCCGGCTCGGCCGGCTCTATGCCGCGCCTGGCAATCCCGGCATCGGCGCGCTCGCCGAACTGGTCCGGCTCGATCCGTTCGATCATGATGCCGTCATCACATTCTGCCGCCACAACATGATCGACTTCGTCGTCGTCGGCCCGGAGGCGCCGCTGGTGGCAGGCCTCGCCGATGCGCTCGAGCGGGCCGGCATCAGGGTGTTCGGCCCGAGCCAGGAGGCGGCCCGCCTCGAAGGCTCGAAAGGCTACACCAAGGATCTCTGCGCCGAGGCCAACATCCCGACCGCCGCATACCAGCGCTTCACCGAGGCCGCCCCCGCGCGCGACTACGCGACGAGGATGGGCGCGCCGATCGTCGTCAAGGCGGATGGCATCGCCGCCGGCAAGGGCGTTGTCGTGGCGGAGACGCTGGAAGAAGCGCATGCGGCGATCGACGCCTGCTTCGACGGCGCCTTCGGCTCGGCCGGCGCCGAGGTGGTGGTGGAAGAATGCCTGATCGGCGAGGAAGCGAGCTTCTTCGCCGTCTGCGACGGCGTCAACGCCGTGCCGCTCGCCACGGCGCAGGACCACAAGCGCGTCGGCGACGGCGACACCGGCCCGAACACCGGCGGCATGGGCGCCTATTCTCCCGCCCCGGTCATGACCGAGGCGATGATCGAGCGGACCATGGCCGAGATCATCCGCCCGACCATGAAGGCGATGGCGGCGCGCGGCGCCCCGTTCAAGGGCGTGCTGTTCGCCGGGCTGATGATCACGGCCAAGGGGCCGGAGCTGATCGAATACAATGTCCGCTTCGGCGACCCGGAATGCCAGGTGCTGATGATGCGGCTCGAAAGCGACCTGCTCGAACTGCTGCTCGCCGCCAGCGAAGGCAAGCTCGACGGCGTGACGACGACGTGGCGCGAAGAGGCGGCGCTGACGGTCGTGATGGCGGCCAAGGGCTATCCGGGTGACTATGCCAAGGGCACGCCGATCACCGGCATCGAGGCGGCCGACGCGCTTCCCGGCACAAAGGTGTTCCAGGCCGGCACGGCGCTCGCTGAAGGCAGGCTGGTCGCCAATGGCGGCCGCGTCCTCAACGTGACGGCGCTCGGCGCAACCGTCGCCGAGGCGCAGAAGCGCGCCTACCAGGCGGTCGACACGATCGACTGGCCGGACGGCTTCTCCCGTCGCGACATCGGCTGGCGCGCCGTCTAGCCGCCCGCCCAACCAGACATCTCATTCAGGAGAGAACCAATGTCGGACGAAATCATCGTGCGCGACAGCAACGGCACGCAGTTGAAGGACGGCGATTCCGTCACGCTGATCAAGGATCTCAAGGTCAAGGGCACGTCGGAGACGATCAAGCGCGGCACGGTGGTGAAGAACATCCGCCTGACCGACGACACCGACACCTTCGAGTGCAATACCAAGCAGGTAAAGGGGCTCGTGCTCCGGGCCGAGTTCGTCAAGAAGGCCTGAGGCGGTTCAGAACAGCAGACTGCGCAGCGCCTCGCCGAGCGAGGGAAGCAGGCTCGCCTTCGGCAGCAAAGCCGTCCCGACCCTCAGGCAGAAGAACACGGCGACGGCGCCCGGCAGGATTGGCAGCACGCAGAGGATCAGCGCCAGATTGGTCCAGGGCTCCGGATGGAGCCCGAGGATGTTCTGGCGGATGTACCGGGTCTTCAGAAACTGCACCAGCAGCGTCACCACGCTGGCGACGAGGGCAGAGATCGCCATCCAGGCGAGCACGCCGCCGATCGCCGCCGCCACGCCCGGCGCCAGTTCCTCGCTCTTCTTCGGCAGCGAGGCGAGCGACGCCGCGAGGATGGCGAGCGTGAAGGTGAAATGACCGATCAGGAAGTTGAGGCAGGGCCGGAAGGGGTCCGCCTTCCTGAGGTCGGCCTTGGAGAGCTGATCGATCGCCGCCGCCAGATCCGCACCCGAAATCGACATGTACGTCATCCCGTCGCACGTCGCCGTCGATGTCCTGCCCGGCTTCCCAGGGATAGCGCAGGCAGCACCTGCCGACGTTCGCCGCCCGGATCAAATCTTTGCGATGCGTGGCCGGGCCGCTTGGGCCTGTCCACGACCGTGCTGGCGGCTCCGCTTCCCTCGCCCGCCCGAATCCGGCAGGATCGCCGGCCAACAGCCAGATTGATCGCCAAGATACCATGACCGCCGTCCGCCGCCTGACCGAAGACATGATCAACCGCATCGCCGCCGGCGAGGTGGTCGAGCGGCCGGCGAGCGTCGTCAAGGAACTGGTCGAGAACGCCATCGACGCCGGCGCCAGGCGCGTCGAGATCGTCACCGCCGGCGGTGGCGCCTCGCTGATCCGCGTCACCGACGATGGCGGCGGCATGACGCATGACGACCTCGGCCTCGCCATCGACCGTCACTGCACCTCCAAGCTCACCGACGACCTGCTCGACATCCGCACGCTCGGCTTCCGCGGCGAGGCGCTGGCCTCGATCGGCGCGGTGGCGCGGCTGTCGATCGCCTCGCGCCATGCCAGCGAGCCGCATGGCTGGGAGATCGTCGTCGAGGGCGGGCTTGTGCATCCGCCGCGCCCGGCCGGCCTCAACGCCGGCACGCGGGTCGAGGTCACCGACCTCTTCTTTTCGACGCCGGCCCGGCTCAAGTTCCTGAAGGGAGAGCGGGCCGAATCGAGCGCCATCACCGACATCGTCAAGCGCCTCGCCATGGCGCATCCGGAAGTGCGCTTCTCGCTTTCCGGCAGCGACCGCGGCGCCATCGACTATCCCGTCGCGCATGGCGACGAGCCTTTCGTCGAGCGGCTCGGCCAGATTCTCGGCCAGGACTTCGTCGACAATTCCTTGGCGATCGACGCGACACGCGAGGGCGTGCAGCTTTCCGGCTATGCCGGCCTGCCGACCTACAACCGCGCCAACGGGTTGCAGCAGTTCCTGTTCGTCAATGGCCGCCCGGTGCGAGACAAGCTGCTGATGGGGGCGCTCCGGGCCGGCTATGCCGACGTGATGTCGCGGGACCGCCACCCGGTCGCCGCGCTCCGGATCGACCTGGAGCCGCATGGCGTCGACGTCAACGTCCATCCGGCCAAGTCCGACGTCCGCTTCCGCGACCCCGGCCTGGTGCGCGGGCTGATCGTCGGCGCGCTGCGCAACGCCATCCACCAGGCCGGCCACCGTTCGGCGACCACCGGCGGCGGCGCCACCATCGCCGCGTTCCGCACCGGCGCGCCGGCCGCCTCGACCCCATGGCGTCCCTCGGCGCCGATGCCCTCCTTCGGCAATACGGCGGCCGCGCCGTCCTGGCGCGACTGGGCGGATTCGCCCGCCCCCGCGCCGCGCTTCAGCGAGCCGTCACAGCCCGCCTTCGCGGCGGTCAGCCAGCCTTCCGCCGACGCGCGCGCCAATACCGTCGCCGCCAACGACCCGACCGACCGGCCGCTCGGCGCGGCCCGGGCGCAGGTGCATGAAAACTACATCATCGCCCAGACCGACCACGGCATTGTCATCGTCGACCAGCACGCCGCGCATGAGCGCCTCGTCTATGAGCGGCTGAAGACGGC
>JAFKJZ010000112.1:2020-9331 GCA_017305815.1 Hyphomicrobiales bacterium | reverse complement strand
GGCTCGATGCGCGCCGCCAGCTCCCGAAAGCCCTCGCCTTCCAGGCCCCGGTCGGCGACGGCCGGCATCGTCTCGGTCGCCAGCACGTCCCATTCGCGGGCGTCGCTGAGCTCATTCGCCAGCCAGGCGGCCTCGGCCGACAAGGCGCGCGCCTTCTCCGGCGGGCCGACCTGCTGCGCCAACCACAGCGCCACGCGGATCCGGCGCAGCGCCACGCGAAGCTGGTGGACGCCCTCGGGATCGCCCGCATCGCCCACCCGCGGCAGGTGATCAACCGCCTGCGCCAGGGCGGCGATAAGGATGGCCAACATCGCCTCGTCGCTCGTCATGTCGCGCCTGAGCGAGGGAGCGACGCTCGCGCCGGGCTCGGGCAATCCTGCGCTGCCGAGCGCGAGGGCGAAGCCGCGATCCGACTTGGTGCGCGCGCTCGGCACCAGCGCCACATCGGCCGAAAGCTCCAGCGCAAGCGCGTAGAGCGCCGCGACCGGGCCGCGTTTCAGCTCCAGCTCCAGCTCCACGAACGGCTCGGCCCGCGCGCCGGCGATGACCCGGCCGCGATCCATGGCGACCTCGATCGAGGCGCCGGCGAAATCGAGCGTGACCTCCTCGCGCTCGATCCGCGACACGAACACCGGCAAGAGCGGCTCGCCCTCCAGCGCGTCGAGGAGCGCGACGGGAAGCAGGCGCTTCAGCTGCTGGCGATCGAGCTGCGCCGAACTGTGCCGTTCCTCGCGCTCGAACCGGGTCAACCCCGGTCCGCGCTTCGCCTTGACCGTCACGATATAGCGGCCGACATCGTCGCGGACGCGCAGCGTATAGCCCTGCCGCAGCAGCCTGTAGTCCGGCGTGTCGTAATAGGTCGAGACCAGTTGCCGGGTGCGCCTCGCGGCCGCCTGGGCCAGGAGCGGCATCGCCGCGACAAGGTCGAGATCCGCCGGATCGCGGCACAGGAGCTTCAGTTCCGTCTCCTCGTCGCCCGCCGGGTCCGCCGCCCAGGGGGCATGCCGCCGCGCCGCGCCAAGCTCCCCATCCCCACCCCGCACGCTATGCAAGACCACCTCCCCTGCCCACCGAACCGTCCGTAGCCACGCCCGGTTGCAGCCGAAGCCGATCCGGACCCCCTCCAGATCTACGCCTTCCCGCGCGTTTCACAAATCACTTGCCGGTTTTCTTTGCCGTTGCCTTTCCGGTTCCTTGCCGCTCCCTGCCCGTTTCGTCGCCAGCGCGCGCGCAGGCAGTCTCGATGCCGCCGGAGGCTGTCCGAACAACGATCATATGATGATTTTACGGACAATATTGAGCGTTGATATTTGATAGTCCCTGCCATAACGTGGCCGGTGACGTCGAAAGCCCGACGCCGAAGCGGGGTCGGAGTTCTTCCGGAATTTCCCCGCCCAACGCGACAAGAACAGGCTTCGCCGTCCACCGACCAGACCGGAGACTGGCACAGGGGACTCGGCGCCAGGCGCCGCGATCGAGGTTTCGGGCGAACGGAAGACCAAAGGGTCGACGGACGGCAACAGTCCGCGACCCCGGACGGCGCGGAGCGGCCGGGCCGCCTCCCGCGAGACGACGCGGAAGACCACCCAAGGGAAGGGGTTCACGATGAAGACCAGAGACACAGGGATGAAGCTTGCGGGCGGCCTCGATCGGCGCGCCTTTCTGAAGGCCGGCGGCGCCACCGCGCTCGCCGCCATGCTGGCGCCGGGCCTCGCCGGCCGCGCCGAGGCCGCCGGCTTCACCGGTTCGCTCGACATGCTCGCCTGGGACTTCCAGCCCGACACGATCAAGAAGCTGGTCGGCGAGTGGACGGCCAAGGGCAATCCGGCCGTCAATGTCGCCGTCATCCCCAATCTCGGCTATTCGCCGGCGCTGCAGACGCGGCTTCGCGGCGGCGACGCGATCGATCTCTACTACAACTTCGCCTACAATTCGCAGAAGTTCATCGACCAGGGCTGGGCGTCGAAGCTGAACGGCCTGCCCGGTGTCGACGACATGGTCGGCGACATGTTCGAGAGCGCCCGCTCGGCCTATGTCAACGCCGCCGGCGACATCATCAGCGCGCCCTATTTCTCCGCCGTGCACATGATGCACTACAACGACCGCATGCTGAAGGCGGCCGGCATCGCCGCCGCGCCGCAGACGCTGAAGGAAGTCTATGACGCGTCGAAGACGCTCAAGGACAAGAACGTCGTCGCCTCGCCCTATGTCGCCTATTGGGTGAAGGAATTCTGCGAGGAATACCTGCACACCTATCTGCTGAACGAGGGCGTCACCGCCTTCGACGCCGCCGGCAAGCCCGTCTTCGCCGACGACCCGAAGACCGAGGGCGTCTTCGAATGGTGGCAGGCGATGTACCAGGAGGGCCTGGCGCCGAAGTCGGTGCTGAACGACGACCCCGGCAAGCTCTCCAACCAGATGGCGCAGGGCGAAGCCGCCTTCTTCGTGCTGCACCACTACTTCCTGTCGTCGATCCGCAGCCTCGGCGGCCCGGAATCGAACAACGTCATGCAGGGCCCGATCGGCGGCTCCAATCACACCTTCCAGATCGGCGAGGTGCTGCAGCTCGGCGCCGGCGAGGATCCGGCCCGGCGCGAGGCGGCCTGGGACCTGATGAAGTTCTATGGCTGGAAGGATTCGGCCGGCAAGTTCAGCGTGTTCAACCAGTGGGCCAAGGCCGCCGGCCTCGCCGCGCCCTATCCGGGCTTCTTCACCGACCCCGACGTGATCGCCGCCTTCCCGGACTATTTCGACCTGCCGATGATCTCGAAGACGTTCGCCACCGGCTCCAAGGTCGTGCCGGCGCGCACGCTGCCCTGGTATCCGGACTTCCAGGCCAAGGTCGGCGACATCGTGCATGCGCTGCTGCTCGGCCAGGCGACGCCGAAGCAGACGGTCGAGGACCTGACGACGGCGGCGAATGGCGCCCAGAAGGGCCGCAGCCTCTGAGGCTGCCCTTCTTTGCCTCTTCCTGAGGGAGAGGTCGACGGGGCAGGAACGGTCCACGCGGCCATCCTGCCCCGTCGCCGCAAACCCATGACATGCCCGAGGGAGTGACCGTGTCGGCCTCACCCATTTCCAGCGGCGCGCTCAGCCGCGACGACCGGCGTTTCGGCTTCCGGCTGACGGCACCGGCCGGCCTCATCCTGGCCGTCCTGCTGCTCGTCCCGACGACGCTCACCATCCTCTACAGCCTGCACGACGTGCCGGCGAACGGCCGCAGCCTCGGCCCATTCGTCGGGCTGGAGAACTACACCATCGTGCTCGGCAGCTCGGTGTTCTGGCGCTCCGCCAAGGTGACGATCATCTTCTCGATCGGCTTCGTGGTGTTCTCGACGCTGATCGGCCTCGCCATGGCGCTGCTGCTCAACCAGCGCTTCATCGGCCGCGGCCTCGCCCGCGCCCTGCTGATCATTCCCTGGGCGACGCCCTGGCTGATGATCGGCATCCTGTGGAAGTGGTTCGCCGATGGCAGCGTCGGCGGGCTGAACGCGGTGCTGCTGATGCTCGGCGCCACCAGCGACTATCACGACTTCCTGTCCGACCCGAATTCGGCGCTGGCGATCACGATCGCCGCCGCCGTGTGGCGTCAGGCGAGCTTCGCCGGCATCCTGCTGCTCGCCGGCCTGCAGACCCTGCCCGACGACCTGAACGAGGCCGCCTCGCTCGACGGCGCCAATCTCTGGCAACGCTTCCGCAACATCACCCTGCCCTGGCTGCGGCCGGCGCTCGTCACCGTCACGGTGCTCAACATCATCTACGCCTTCCTGCAGTTCGACGTGATCTTCGCCATGACCCAGGGCGGACCGGGCGACGCGACCCAGGTGCTGTCGATCCTGATCTACCGCCAGCTCTTCGGCGTCACCCAGATCGGCCTCGGCTCGGCGCTCGCCGTCATCCTCGGCTTCATCGCGCTGGCCGGCGGCCTCATCACCGTCAAGCTGCTCTACCGCACGGAAAGGCAACCGGCATGAGCGACATCGCCCTTTCCCGCGCGCCGCGCCGGCGCGGCAAGGCCGCCACGGCCGCCGGCCTCAAGCGCAGCACCACGGCGACGGTCATCCTCTATCTCTGCGTCGCCGTCTTCGCCGTCTGGATCCTGCTGCCGGTCTGGTATCTCGTCGTCTCCAGCCTGATCACGCCGACCCAGCTCGGCGTCAAACCCTTCCCGATGGTTCCCTCCAGCATCACGTTCGACAATTACCGCTCGGTGCTGACGGGGGCGACCGGCTCGAAGGGCTTCGGCAGCACCGACATGGGCGCGCGCCTCATCCCGGCGATCGGCCAGAGCTTCTTCGTCAGCGCCGTGCTGGTGGTGCTGAACCTCTTCATCGCCGGCATCGCCGCCTATGGCCTGTCGCGCTACCCGTTCCGCGGCTCGCGCCTGTTCGAGCTGTCGATCATCGTCTCGCGCGTCGTGCCGGCGATCGCCATCATCGGCCCGTTCTTCGTCGCCTTCCGCGTCGTCGGCATCCTGAACACGCCCTGGGCGCTGATCATCAGCTACAACGTGTTCACGCTGCCGCTCGCGATCATGATCCTGAAGAACTATTTCGACCAGCTGCCGCGCGAGATCGAGGAGGCGGCGAAGATCGACGGCGCCTCGCGGCTGCAGACGCTCTGGATCATCGTCATGCCGCTCGCCCGGCCCGGCCTCGTCGCCGCCGGCGTGCTGATCTTCCTCGAGGCGTGGAGCGAGTTCTTCTATTCGCTCGTGCTCACCAACCAGCTGACCGTGCCACCGCTGCTCGCCGGCTTCCAGTCGGTGCAGCAGTTCAACTGGAACGCGCTGGCCGCCGCCACTGTCATGTCGATGATCCCGCCCGTCGTGCTGGTCGTCATCTTCCAGCGCCATGTCGTCGGCGCGCTGACCGCCGGAGCCGTGAAATGACCAAGCCCATCCGCGCCGGCGTCATCAGCGCCGGCGCCTGGTCGCAATCGAGCCATCTGCCGACGCTCGCCGCCCATCCCGATGTCGAGCTCGTGGCGCTGTCGAGCCCGAATGCGGAGACGGCGCAGAAGCTCGCCGCCGCCTTCGCGGTGCCGCTCGCCTTCACCGACTGGCGCGACGTGCTGGCCGACAAGCCCGACATCGTCGTCGTCTCCAGCCCGCCGGTGGCGCACGAAGAACAGGTGATCGCGGCGCTTGAGGCCGGCGCGCATGTGCTGGTGGAAAAGCCGTTCGCGCTCGAAGGAGGCGCCGCGCGCCGCATGCGCGACACGGCGGAGCGCGTCGGTCGCGTGCTCCTCGTCGGCTTCGGCTGGCCGGCCGCGCCATGCTTCGCGCTCTCGAAGCAGCTGATCGACGCCGGCGAGATCGGCGCGATCGAACATCTGACCATGCATCTCGCCGTCAACACGCGGGCGCTGCTGATGGGCGGCACGGATGGCGGCTGGGGCGGCGACGGCAGCTCGGCCGCCTCGACCTATACCGACCGCAGAATCTCGGGCGGCGGCTCGGCCGCCGTCTCGATGTCGCACCAGCTCGGCCTGATCGAATGGCTGGCCGGCGAGCCGATCGTCGCGCTCCACGCCAGCACCTATCCGCCCGGCCGCGAGATCGACCTGCACGCGACCGTCCATGCCGAGTTCGCCGGCGGCGGTTCTGCGGCGATCAGCAGCGCCTCGACGCATCCCTACCTGGCGCGGCCGCAATGGCACATGGCGCTCTATGGCTCGAAGGGGCAGATCTGGCTCGATTCCGTCGCCGACCACGTCCGCCTGGTGCGGGCGAATGGCGACGTCGTCGAGTACGGTCCCGTCGAGGCCTCGGGCGTCTATGATTCCGGCGCCCCGACGAAGGCGCTGATCGCCTGCGCGCAGGGCGCCCCCGCGCCGACGGGCCTGACGGCAGAACTCGCGGCCCATGTGGTCGCCGTCACGGACGCCATCTACGAGAGCGCCCGGACCGGGCAGAGAATACGGATCCCCGCAGAATGACCTCTGAGACCACGCTGTTTGCCGGCGGCATCCTCGTCGATGGCCTCGGCTCCGACCCCGTGCGCGGCGACGTGCTCGTCGAAGGCGACCGCATCGTCCGCGTCACCGACGGCACGGAGAAGCTCCAGGCCGACCGCACGATCGCCATCGACGGGCTGATCCTCGCCCCCGGCTTCATCGACATGCACACCCATTCCGACCTGCAGGTGCTGGTCCAGCCCGACCACACCTCGAAGATCACGCAGGGCGTGACCACCGAGGTGCTCGGCCAGGACGGGCTCAGCTACGCGCCGATCGACGCGGTGACGCTCGCCGAGCTCCGCGCCCAGCTGAAGGGCTGGAACGACGACCCGCCGGGCTTCGACTGGAACTGGCGCTCGGTCGCCGACTATCTGAAGCGGCTCGACGGCAACACCGCCGTCAACACCGCCTATCTGGTGCCGCATGGCAATCTGCGCATGCTGGTGATGGGCAACGCCCCCCGCCTCGCCACATCCGGCGAGCTGGAGCAGATGAAGGCGCTGCTGCGCATCGCGCTCGAGGAAGGCGGCGTCGGCCTTTCGACCGGTCTCACCTATGTGCCGGCGATGTATTCCGACACCGACGAGCTGGTGGCGCTCTGCGAGGTCGTGGCAGAATATGGCGGCTTCTACTGCCCGCACCACCGCAACTACGGCCTCGACGCGCTCGGCGGCTACCGCGAATGCTTCGAGATCGCCCGCCGTTCCGGCGTCGCGCTGCATCTCGCCCACACGCACCTCTCCTTCGAGTGCAATCGCGGCAAGCTGCCGGAGCTCCTGAAGATGCTCGACGACGCCATCGCCGACGGCGTCGACCTGACCTTCGACAGCTATCCCTATCTCGCCGGCATGACGACGCTGCTGTCGCAGCTGCCGAGCTGGTCGCTTGCCGGCACAGGCGAGGAGCAGATGGCGCGCCTGCGCTCGCCGGAGGATCGCGCCAGGATCATCGACGCCCTCGACGTCACCGGCTCGGACGGCCACCAGGGCCTCACCGTCAATTGGTCGACCGTGCATGTCGTCGGTACGCCCGGCGCGCCGGAGCTCGAATGGGTGATGGAAACCGACCTCGCCACCGCCGCCGCGAAGGCCGGCAAGCGCCCGGCCGAATTCGCGCTCGACCTGCTCGTCGCCACCGAGCGCAGCGCGCCCTGCGTCTTCTTCATCGGCCACGAGGAGCATGTGCGGGCGTTGATGCAGCGCGACGAACACACGGTCGGCAGCGACGGCATCCTGGTCGGCGACCGGCCGCATCCGAGATCCTGGGGCACCTTCCCGCGCATGCTGGAGACCTATGTGCGCGAGGAGAAGGTGCTGACCTTGGCCGAATGCGTGCGCCACATGACGAGCA
>JAFKJZ010000112.1:0-1998 GCA_017305815.1 Hyphomicrobiales bacterium | reverse complement strand
AATGCGTGCGCCACATGACGAGCACGGCGGCGAACCGACTGCGCCAGCCCGATCGCGGCCGCATCGTCGAGGGCGCCAAGGCCGACCTCGTCGTGTTCGACCACATGACGGTAAAGGCGCACGCCACCTACGAGGTGCCGCGCCAGGCCGCCTCCGGCATCTTCCATGTGATGGTGAACGGCGAACTGGCGCTGGAGGACGGCCAGATGACCGGTCGTCGTGCCGGCCGCGTCATCCGCATGCCTGCCTGATATTTCAGCGTGCTCATCGCATGAGCGCGCTGCTATGAACGCCGCACCGATCCGCCCGCCCATCAGACCAAAGGCTCTCCGCATGTCCGCCACCGCCGCCGCCGTCGCCGCCTCACGCTGGGCCGAAATCCCGGTCGCCACGCCGGGCCTCGTGCTCGACCGCGACGTCCTCGATGCCAACCTCGACGAGATGGCGGCGATCGCCCGCTCGGCCGGGGTCGAGCTGTTCCCGCATGCCAAGACGCATCGCATGGCCGAGGCCGGCCGCCGCCAGATCGAGCGCGGCGCACACGGGCTCTGCGTCGCCAAGCTCGGCGAGGCGGAAGCCTTCGCCGACGCCGGCATCGAGCGGCTGTTCATCGCCAATCCGATCTTCGGCGCCGAGAACGGCGCGCGCGCGCTCGCGCTCTCCCGCCGCGCCGACGCGCTGTTCGCGACCGACAGCGTCGCCGCGGCGGCGAGCATCGGCGCCGTCTTCGCCACGGCCGGCGAGACAGCGCGCATGATGCTGGCGATCGATTCCGGCCTCGGCCGCGAGGGCGTGACGCCGGCCAAGGCGGTCGAGGTCGCCAAGGCGATCGCCGCCGCGCCGGGCGTCGAGCTGGTCGGCATCTACACGCATGAAGGCGCAACCTATGGCGCCAGGGACCGCGCCGACCTCGAGGCCCGCGCCGTCGCCGCCGGCGAACTCATGGTCGGCGTCGCCACGGCGATCCGCGCCGCCGGCATCGCGCTGCCAATCGTCTCGCTCGGCGCCTCGGCCTCGGCGCGCGCCGTCGCGCATGTGCCGGGGGTCACCCAGATCCGTCCCGGCATCTACGCCTTCAACGATGTCGGCCAGATCGCGCTTGGCAACGCCACGCTCGACAGCGTCGCCGTCCGCGTCATCGGCACCGTCGTCAGCCATCCCGATCCCGACCGCGCCTGCATCGACGCCGGCTCGAAGTCGCTCTCGACCGATCTCGTTCCCGCCGCCGCCCACCGCGACGAGTATCCCGGCATGGGGCTGATCGTGAACGCGCCCGGCTGGATCATCGAGAAGATGTCGGAGGAGCATGGCTGGCTGCGCTGGCACGGTGAGGGCGAGCCGACGCCGCTGCCCGTCGGCACGCGGCTGGAGATCGTGCCGAACCATGTCTGCATGGCCTTCGCCATGCTCCGCCGCGCCGCCATCCTCGGCGATGGCAAGGTAGTGGAGACCTGGGAGGGATTTGGGCCGGGCTCTTCGGAGTAGAGGGACGAAATACGGCCCCACCCCTCCCTCAGGGAGAGGCAAGAGCCCGGGATTTGATCTAGGCTTCGGCCAAGGCAGACATTCGATCGGGGGAGACCACAATGTCCGACGTCCAACACGCCACCGGCGAGGCGCTCTACATCGCATCGCGCGGCGTCTTCGAACTGCACGGCCTGACGCGCTGGGCGCTGAAGGACGGCGCCTGGAAGGGCGAGACGCTCGGACGCGCCGAGCACCTCTCGGCGCTTGCCTGGCACCCCACCCTGCCGATGATCTACGGCACGTCGCGCGTCGGCATGGACGGCTCGATCCATGCCTGGCGGATCGACGGCGACAAGGCCGAGACGATCGGCGACAAGGCAAGCGGCGGCGCCGAGCCCTGCCACCTGACCGTCGATCCCTCGGGCAGGCTGCTTGTCTTCACCAACTACACCACCTCGACGCTCGGCCTGCAGCGCCTCGCCGCCGATGGCAGCTTCGACGGCGAGGTCGCGCTGGTGAAGCTCTCGGGCG
>JAFKJZ010000712.1 GCA_017305815.1 Hyphomicrobiales bacterium | reverse complement strand
GAAGCGCCGCCCGATCATCCCGCTGTGCCCGACGCTGCGCGACTGGCTCACCCATTGGGACGCCCGGCATCCGGTGATCTGGAATGGCGGGCCGATTCGCGAGATCAACGATGCGTTTCGGTCGATCGTTCGGCCACTGGGTCTAGGTGAATTCACGCCCTACACCATCCGGCACTTCTGCAGCTCGGAAGCAATCGCGCGCGGCGCCAACGACGCCGATCGCTCGCGAATGCTCGGCCATCTGCCGAAGGCGGCGGCGGCGACGTCGGCCTGGTACGAGCACGGCACCGTCGCGAACTACCTGAAAAGCGCGGTCGATGCGACCGAATCCCTGATCGATGATCTGCAGGGATTGTGCGGCCGGCCGCTGCGTGCTCCCAAAGTGCTCCCAAAACAGCACCTTAGAGCAATTTGAAAAAGGGAGCTAAGTGGTTGGTCGGAACGGCAGGATTTGAACCTGCGACCCCCTGTCCCCCAGACAGGTGCGCTACCAGGCTGCGCTACGCTCCGTCACCATCGGATTATCAAATCCGCATTCCATGGCAATTCGGCCCGATCCCGCGCATCCGCATTCATTTCGGTGGATTGATCGAGAAGCCCCGGAAACCTGCCACAGAACCGGCAACGCGGCGCGGAAAGCGACGCTAGCGCACATTGTCGAGGATGCGCTTGCACTCCAGGAGTTCCATCAGCGTCGCCTGTAGCCGCTCGCGGTCGCCATGGCCAAGAGCGGGCTGCGACGGTGCGGCCACCGCCCTTTCGGCCGCCCGCGCAGGCGCGGGCTCGTAGTCGCCGGGTTCGGCGGAGGCCATATGCGGTCGGGTCGACGTCATGCCGGGCTCGCGCCGGGTTGCGGGCTGCGGCGGGGCGTAGATCGATTCCGCTCGCGATGACGCCGCGCCGCGCTCGGGCGGCATCGGCAAATCGGCTACCAGCGGCGGCAAATAGTCGTCAGCCGAGGAAGGCAGGTCGGGCGGCGCGGTCGGAATGCGAGACGGCGCGGGCGAAGGCTCATGCGCCCGGCCGCCAAAGGACGGCTCATGCTGCTGGCGGTCAACGGAGACCCGAACGGCTGGCGCGTCGGCATGACGATCCGGATGCGTGGCGCGCGAACCGAAGACCGGCTCACGACGGCCATCGGTATCGCGATCGGAATCCTGCTGTTCCGGCTCGTCGAAATCGTCGTCGGCACCGGAATCGAAATCGAGGTCCTCGGCGACCTCACCGCTGAAATCGTCCGCCTCGTCCCCCTCCGGAGCAGGATCGAGGCCGAATCCCTGCCCGGCGGCGATGACATGGCGAAGACCCTGTTCCTTCAGGATCCTCTGCACACCCTTGATGGTATAGCCTTCGCCATAGAGCAGGCGGCGGATTCCCCGCAGCAGTTCGACGTCGTCGGGGCGATAATAGCGGCGACCACCGCCGCGCTTCATCGGCTTGATCTGGGCAAACCGGGTTTCCCAGAACCGCAGGACATGCTGTGGCAGGTCGAGTTCCTCGGCCACCTCACTGATCGTCCGGAACGCGTCAGGACCCTTGGACATCAACTCTCACACTGTGGCGCCCGCTTCGTCCGGCTGCGGGGATCACTCATCCTCGGATGTGTCATGCCCGTTCGGGACCAGAGAGCCATTGATCCTCTGCTTGAGGACGTTGCTGGGCTTGAAAACCATCACGCGGCGCGGCGCGATCGGAACTTCCTCGCCCGTCTTCGGATTGCGCCCGACGCGCTCGCCCTT